>NZ_CAXSKY010000045.1:0-576 GCF_964238065.1 Clostridium sp. AUH-JLR23 | reverse complement strand
TGTCCTGACATGAAAAAATGTACTTTGACAAAGCATATCTATTATGCACTTGAGGCCAACAAAAAATATGAAGAAAGGCTTTCTGAATCACGCAGAGGCATCATTATTACTCAGGATGAAATCAATCATCTTAATGAGCTGCTCTATCCACTGATTGCCCAGCAGGGTCAATCCATTCATCATGTCTACATTCATCATAAGAACGAGATCATGTTCAGCGAAAAGACTCTCTATAAGATTATTGATGCTGGCATATTGAAAGTGAGAAACATCGATCTTCCTCGACAGGTAACCTATAAAAAAAGAAAGAAACCTTCAAGATACAAAATTGATTCAAAATGCATGGATGGAAGAAGGTACGAGGACTTCAAGAATTTTATAGAAGAAAATCCTGACATGCCTGTTGTCCAGATTGATACGGTTGAAGGCACTAAAGGTGGAGCCTGTCTGCTTACAGTTCATTTTACAGTGTCAACATTTATGATTGCTTTTAGAAGAGAATATAATGATGCACAGTCTGTCATTGATATATTCAATGACATTTACAACCATCTTGGAAGAGATATGTTCATGAAG
>NZ_CAXSKY010000044.1:0-1049 GCF_964238065.1 Clostridium sp. AUH-JLR23 | reverse complement strand
CTTTCAACTCCATAGAATAATTTTTATTGACTTTGGAGTGAGCTGTAGGAAGTCCCTCTGCTCGATAATTGCGAATCCAGTGTCTAACCTGACTAGATGAACCTACGTTGTGCAGTTTAGCAAGATAGGTAGAGCCTCCCTTGCCAGATAAATAATCTTGAATAACGCGTTGTTTTAATTCTATGGAATATTTGACCATAAGAAAAGACCTCCGAATGGAAAGGTTATAATAAACTAGACACAAAGTTAAGAGAAATCGTGGAAAGGTTTATTATGGCAAGAAGAAAATTCGATAAACAATTTAAAAATTCTGCAGTAAAACTCATTCTTGAAGAGGGTTACTCTGTTAAAGAAGTCAGCCAAGAGCTTGAGGTTCATGCCAATAGTCTTTATCGCTGGGTTCAAGAAGTTGAAGAATATGGAGAAAGTGCTTTTCCAGGCAATGGGACAGCCCTAGCTGATGCCCAACATAAGATTAAATTGTTAGAGAAAGAAAATCGTTATCTTCAGGAGGAACTTGAACTTCTAAAAAAGTTCCGGGTCTTCTTGAAGCGAAGCAAGTAAAACGTTTTGAATTTCTCTTGAAACATCATGGGAAGATAAAAATTAAGCATGCAGTAAAAGTTCTTAAGGTTTCTCGCTCAGGTTTCTATGAATACATGCATCGTCGTCCTTCAAAACAACAAGTGGAGAGAGAAATTCTCTCAGAGAAGATAAAAGCTGTCTTTCATGAGCATAAGGGACGCTATGGTGCGGTTAGAATTACCAAGGTACTTCATAATACTGGTATTATGACCAACACGAAACGTGTTGGGAAACTGATGCACTTGATGGGACTTTATGCCAAGGGAAGCCGTTATAAATATAAACATTACAACAGAAAAGGAGCTTCGCTTTCAAGACCCAATTTAATTAATCAGATCTTTAAAGCAACAGCTCCTAATAAAGTATGGCTGGGAGACATGACCTATATCCCTACCAAAGAAGGCACCTTATACTTAGCCGTGAATATCGACGTTTTTTCACGTAAGATTGTAGGCTGGTCAATG
>NZ_CAXSKY010000043.1:0-1180 GCF_964238065.1 Clostridium sp. AUH-JLR23 | reverse complement strand
GTTGGAATAGAATCCATAGTAGCGAGTCATCTTGAAGTTTTCATCCGGACAGTGTCTGATGACTTTTTGGATGAATCTCTCAACTCTTTCAGTGACATCGATTCTTTTGTCATCCTCATGACGATTATAGAACCAATGAATCATTTTGGTCGTGTCATTATATTCTACAATTCTGCTTTCTGCCATGACAGGTCTGTTGGTATAGCGTGTTATATATGCGACGGTATCATCAACATCATCTTCGCTCTGGTCTTTTTTTGGTTCTTTGGCATAGACATAGAAACCATCGGGATAGTTTTTATACAGAGAATTTTTAAGTGCATGGAATTGTCTTGTGTTGATTTTCCTGTCAAGAAGGTCAAGGATCTGAAACATCCAGGTTTTTCTGAGCTTGTTGAAATCCATATAGGAAAGGCTTTTGATGGAGTCCTTCCTGAGATTGAGGGCATCCTGACAGACAAGCATATGGATATGAGGATTGAATTCAAGGGGTCTGCCAAAAGTATGAAGGGTAGAGATGGCACCAAAAACAACATTATCCTTTGTATCCTTATAGAGATAGGGGGAAGAGGATTTTCGGAGCTTTCTGTGTTTTTCGAGTCTTTTGTTTTTTCTGAACTTTGCATCGTTGGCAAGAGCGCTGATGGTATTTCTGGAAGCGATGAATAAAAGGTCGAGGAGAGAACGATCTCTGATGAAATAATCACGGAGCTCTTGGGCGACAGTAAAAACGATATGGCGATGCTTGCAGGAGAAAGTCATGGCAGAGATGGAAATGGAACGCTGTTTAGCAGATTTAGAGGCACACTTAGAGCAGAACCTGGATTTGCAGGTATGAGGGATGGTCGTTTCAAAACCGCAGTCAGGACATTCATACGTATCAAAACCAAGATAGATGAAACCACAGAGGATAGTATCGAGAACATTCTTATAAGTCACATCACGCATTCTATTGTCATTGTAAAGCTTGGTAATATAATCGATATTATCAAAAAATATATAACCAAAAGATTCTTTAGTATTCTTTCTTATATAAGAAGATAAGACAGCAGAATCGTATAAAAGAGTATCAGGAGTAGAGAGATCAATCATAAGAACACCACCTAAGATGATTATACAATACAAAAAAGCGATAATCATCAAAGATGATTAATCGCCATGGACAAAATTTATTTTGTCC
>NZ_CAXSKY010000042.1:0-1208 GCF_964238065.1 Clostridium sp. AUH-JLR23 | reverse complement strand
GTATAATTTAGACAAAGGACAAAAACATGAAAAAACGCTACTCAAAAGAATTTAAAGAAACCCTTATCGCCTTCTATCATTCTGGTCAATCCGTCACCCAGCTGTCTAAAGAATACGACGTGGCCCCTGCAACAATTTATAAATGGATAGACCTCTACTCTAAATCTAATGAAAGCTCCGTCTCTAAAGCTGATTTTCTAGAATTAAAAAGACAACTGGCTAAAGTTAAGGAAGAACGAGACATCTTAAAAAAAGTATTGACCATATTCGCCGAGAAAAAGAAGTGAGTGCTGCGGATATGGCTCAAACCATACAAACTTTAGCACTCAATGTCAGACTAAGCTGTCAACTCCTTGATGTTCCTGAATCAAGTTATTATGAACGGATTAACCGACATCCATCTAAAACTCAATTAAGGAGACAATACCTGTCACTCAAAATTTCTCAACTCTTCAATGCTAACCGAGGAATCTATGGTGCTCCTAAAATTCATCATCTTCTACTTAAACAAGGGGAAAAAGTCGGGTTAAAACTGGTACAGAAGCTAATGAAGCAACTTCAACTCAAGTCTGTAGTCATTAAGAAATTTAAGCCTGGATACTCACTAAGTGATCACATCAATCGAAAAAATCTTATACAGACTGAACCTACAAAGAAAAATAAGGTTTGGTCAACCGACATTACTTATATTCCTACTCAACAAGGATGGGCTTATCTCTCAACCATTATGGATCGTTATACTAAAAAAGTCATTGCTTGGGATTTGGGCAAGCGAATGACTGTAGAATTAGTGCAAAGAACTTTAAATAAGGCCATTAAATCACAAGACTATCCAGAAGCTGTTATTCTTCATTCTGACCAAGGAAGCCAGTATACGAGTCTAGAGTATGAAGAGTTGCTTAAGTATTATGGGATGACTCACTCTTTCAGTCGAAGGGGATACCCTTATCATAATACCAGTCTTGAATCTTGGCATGGACATTTAAAAAGAGAGTGGGTGTATCAATTTAAATATAAGAACTTTGAAGAAGCCTATCAGAGTATTTTCTGGTACATCGAAGCCTTTTATAATTCAAAACGAATCCATCAAAGTTTAGGGTATCTTACACCTAATCAATTTGAAAAGGTAAGTGCTTAAAATAAATAGATTAAAATTCTACGTTTGTTACTCTAAAAACTTGACTTAACGTCACTTTAGTAATGGACAA
>NZ_CAXSKY010000041.1:0-1472 GCF_964238065.1 Clostridium sp. AUH-JLR23 | reverse complement strand
TCAATGTCGTCAATTTAATGACATTAAAATAGAGAGAATATTTGATCAAATTCAAAATTCTCCCTTTTTTCTTTCTGTGCTAAAAAAGCACAAAAAGATACTGATCATTTTTAATGATTTTTTTAAGTTTTTAAGTTATAATTTTTTTAGAAAATGATGTCTATACTACCGATTAGCGTTTTATACGTAAATATCCCTTTTTCATTTTTCTAACTTTGGGATTTCGTTTGCCATCAACTCTATATTTGAGTGTTGTTGGTTTCTTGGTATAGACATTCCATCTTCCAAAGAGTCTATTGGGTCGAATAGGCTCTTTATTTTTTGAGGCTTTTCTTATTATTTTATTTATGAGTCTCCTGAATCCATCTTTCATGTTTAATAGTTTTGCAAGATTAGCCCTTAATAATTGTATCAGGTTATTTATATTTGTCTGATAATTATATTTTTCAGTATGTGTGATAAGTTTATCTGATTCTTTTTTTATCATTGCAGCTAAATTATGAACTATAACCTGTGAATGTAATTCCTGCAGTATGAGTTCTGCTTTTTTACTCGTTACTTTTTCCATCTCAATCTTATTTTTTAGGATATCATATCCGGTTTCTGCTGACCATCTGTTTCCATAAAGCTGTAGCACTTCTTTTGTTGGCCATTCATTTTCATCAAGATTCGTGAAAATAATGATTTCTTCATCTTTTTCACTAACCTTTAATTGCCTTAATTCAGATTTCATAACTTTGATGACTCTTAACCTGAAGTTCCTATGCTCTCTGGCATAATCCTTGACTTCTTCAATTTTAAAGCGATCAATCCATCTGTCATCCAAATCTATTTCAATCCAACCATCTCTTTCAATATTTTCTAGCTGTTTCTTATAAAAGTTTGGCTTTCCTCTGTAACAGAATTTATCGCCTTTCATATTATAATAAACAAAGATATCAGTTGATGGATAATTGCGGTCACCCATGTATATAACTTTCTGCTTTTCTAGAATATCATGAATATTATTCATTTGTTCATATGCCATGGGTATTTCAGAATCCTTATAAGATTTAATCAATACATCAATATATATACCATTGCATACATCTAAAAATCCAGATATTCTTGGAGAAGCTTTAAATAAATTGTTTCTATTGGGATCATTAACTCCAAAAACTCTAGCATTTTCTTCAGTGTAAGGTGCTTCTCCAACCGATCCATCTATAGCTACAACTGTATATCCTTTCAATGTTTCATAATCATTATTCTGATAATAGTGCTTACATAACTTTGAATTTATATATGGAAACACTTTATAATCCAGCTTTTCCTGTGCCTGAAATATCGCCTGCTTGGAAACTGACTTTTCCAACCCAAAAGATGAATAGTAATGATTGATTTCATTGGCAACTGTGTAACCTTGTCTAGATATGAGAAACTTGAGCAGTCCTGTAAGTCCCAATTTTGAATCTCTTGTAAAATATCTGGGA
>NZ_CAXSKY010000040.1:0-1477 GCF_964238065.1 Clostridium sp. AUH-JLR23 | reverse complement strand
CTAGGCCATGCAGGAGACGAAGGCCCTCATCTCTCGATGACGGGGGAATCTCGGGGTTGTTCTCGAGCGGCGGCCCCAGTGTGCGGTTTCTCACGAGGTACGACGGCGAGGTCAGTGAGCCTCTCGTGGGGCGCCAGGGAAGTCGGGTCTCCATGCGAGTGGCGAGGGGGAGCGCGTCATTGCTCCCGAGCCATGGTAGGGGAATCTGGCCTCGAGACGTGTTGAAGAAGGTCTCTCGAGGTCTTTCCCGGGTTGAGGCAGGAAACCCTGGGTTCCCTCGACTTGTGCAGGTGACCTCAGGGGGCTTCTCATGGTGGCTCTGAGAAGCCAGGGAAACTGGAGGTGGGAGGGGCCTCTCGGGACTCCACTGGGTTTGGTGCATTGGAAGAGGGCCTCATCTCCAGTTGAGGCAGGAACCGCAGGGTACCTCTGATTTCAGACTCCGATCGCAGGGTCCCTGCAGACTGGGGACAGGAGAGTCAGGCCTCGTCTTGGGTTGAGGCATGGAACTCCGCTTGCCTCTCGAGATGTCCCCGGGGAGAGAGGCCGCTTGTCGAGCTGTATTTGGAACCTGGGGTTTTTTCCGAACGATGCACGGAAAAACTGCCCCTTCGTGTTGACTTCATTCACAGGCTGGAGTTCGGAGAGGTGTCCGGGCATCGGGTTCTTATCAAGAGGGGACCGGGAAATCGGGGTCCTACGGAATGTGGAACCACCCACGAGGCCACGTCTGGAATGTCTTCGTGAGACCGGCCTCATCCTGAGGTGCGACCGGAAGGTCGGGAACCCCTTCCAGACAAAGCAGGGGAGTCGACCCTCCTGTCCAGATCAGGAGGGGAGAAAGGGCTCAGAGGAGGGGGTGCCGGAAAACCTCAGTGTTCCTCTCGAGGGAGACCGGGATTTCGGGGAACTTTGTGGGTCGCATCAAGGGTGCCAAGTGCCCTTTCGACCTCCAATTCCTAACGTGGGACTTCTCCTGAGGCGCTGTAGCGGGAAAGGGCTTCATCTTGCGATGACGGGGGAGCCACGTGGTTTTTCTCGAGTTACGGCGGGATTCTCGAGTTACGACGGGGAATTCAGGCTGCCTCTTGTGTTGGCCCAGGCAAGTCCAATCTTCCATTCGAGTTGCGAAGGAAAGCTGGGGATTGCTCTCGAGTGACTGCAGGGCCAATAGACCTCATCTAGGCTTGTGTCCAGAAGCCAATGTTCCTCTCCAGGGGCGACAGGGATCTCGGGGTTGCATTCCAGACGCACCCGGGGAGACAGGCATTCATCTCGAGTGGAAGCAAAGAACCCCGCTCTGCTCTCGAGTCGCGACGGGTATCTCTTGGAGCTCACTGGGTGGACTCAAGGGAGTCAAGCCTCCTGAGGCGTTTGGAGAGAGGTCGCGAGATTGGTCTCTAGGCCATGCAGGAGACGAAGGCCCTCATCTCTCGATGACGGGGGAATCTCGGGGTTGTTCTCGAGCGGCGGCCCC
>NZ_CAXSKY010000039.1:0-1586 GCF_964238065.1 Clostridium sp. AUH-JLR23 | reverse complement strand
TTTTATCATCATGTCATGAAAATATGATATAATGTAAGTGCGTATTTGGAGGTAAAATATTATGGCAATGACATGTTTAAACAATCGTAAAAATGACAGCTTTATTTTGAGTACTATAGATGAATTAGTACCATCAGATCACAAGGTAAGAGAGCTTGAGGAAGCCATTGACTGGACATTTATTTATCCATTGGTCAGACCGCTCTACAGTTCTTTTGGAAGACCAAGTATCGATCCGGTGGTACTTTTTAAAATGCTTTTTATTAACTTTACATTTGGTATTCATTCCATGAGAAGAACATGTGAAGAAATCAAGGTCAACCTTGCCTACAGGTGGTTTTTAGGATTGTCCATTGATGATGAGGTTCCAAACTATTCAACCTGGTCACAGAACTATATCAGAAGATATGGAGATTCAGAAATTTTTGATGAGATTTTCAACAGGATCATCGAAGAAGCCATAGCATATGATTTTGTGGATCTTGATACAGTATTTGGAGATGGAACACATCGAAAAGCCAACGCCAATAGTAGAAAACACGAAAACAAGGTCGTGGAGATCGTCAAGAAACATTATGATGATGAACTTCTGGAAGAAATCAACAAGGATAGAGAAGAACATGGAAAAAAAGCATTAAAGGAAACAAAGGATATAGAGCTTGCATATGATGAAGAAACAGGAGAACTGATTGAAGGAAAAGGGACAAAATCAATAAAGGTAAGCAAGACAGACCCAGAAAGCGGATGCTTCCATAAGGGAGAAAAACAGAAATGCTTTGCATATACAAATCTGACATTCTGTGATAGACATGGATTTGTACTGCATAATACAGTAGCACCAGGCAATCAGCACGATAGTGTTGTTTTTCATGATGCGTATAGAGAGCTACTGAATACCTATGGAGATTCAATACATAACATCAGTCTGGATGCAGGATTCATAACACCTGCAATATGTCGAGAAATCATAGAGGATGGAATCAGACCTTATCTGCCATATAAAAGACCCATGACAAAAAAAGGATTCTTCAAGAAATATGAATATGTCTATGATGAAAAGCTAGATATTTATATATGTCCAAATAATAAGGACTTGAAATATACCACAACAAACAAATCAGGATACAGGGAATACAAATCAAATCCAAAGGATTGTGAAGGATGTCCATTCTTAGAGCAGTGTACACAGAGCAAGAATCACCAGAAGGTCATCACAAGACACGTATGGGAGGAATATAGAGAATTGGCGGATGAAATCAGATATACACCAGAATGGAAGGACATATACCCGTTAAGAAAAGAGACAATAGAAAGAGTCTATGCAGACTGCAAAGAAAAGCATGGATTAAGGTTTACGAGAATAAGAGGACTAAAGAAAAATCAACAGGAATCGTTGATTATTTTTGGCTGCCATAATTTAGGCAAATTGGCGAGAATGAAAAAAAGGAGAGGTCTCATAAATACGACCTCACCGAACAAAAAAGAAAGACATATAAGGAAAATAGTACAAATTTATCAATTTGCATAAAAAATAAAAAGAAGTGGTAGATTTAATAAAAAATTCTACCACTTTGTCAACAGCCTGA
>NZ_CAXSKY010000038.1:0-1647 GCF_964238065.1 Clostridium sp. AUH-JLR23 | reverse complement strand
AATCTTAATAAACAAAAAAAGAAATCTGAATATGTCAGATTTCTAATTTAAATTTGTCGTTAAATTGACGACATTGACTGAATCTTAGTTCTTTTTTTGTTTAAACTGATTATTTTTGGAAAGAATATCACATGGTGATATAAATATGAATCAATCTTATTGGCAGAAAACTTCATCTATTCAAAGATGTGCATCTATTCAAGATGATATGGATACAGATATTGTTATTATTGGGGCAGGAATGGCTGGGGTTTCACTGGCTTATCAATTAAAAGATTTACCCTATCGTGTTATTGTTGTAGATAAAGATCAGATTGCAAGTCATACGAGTGGACATACGACTGCAAAACTAACGGTTTTACATGGGAAAATCTATCCACTTCTTAAAAAACATTATAATATACATTATGCACATCTGTATTTTCGTTCGCAAGAGGAAGCGTTGAATACAATTAAAGATATTATTCGTAAGGAAGATATTGCATGTGATTTTCAGGAAAACGATGCGTATGTATATACTGATGATTCTCAATATGTTTCTATGATTCAGGAACTTGAGTACATATTAAAATCTTTTCATGTGGAAGTCGTCAAAGATTCACAACATTTAGCATCAGTTGGCTTAAAACATCAAGCGGTTTTTCATCCTTTGAAATATATGTATGGGTTAATTGATAAGTGTCAAAAAGATGGTATTGTTTTTTATGAAAAGAGTATGGTTAAAAGTATTGAACGCAAAAAAGATGGTTTTATTTTAAAAGTCAATCATCATAAGATTCGAAGTCGCTATGTTATTCATGCGACAAGGTATCCTTTTATTAAAAAAGGGATTTATTTTGCAAAGTTGTTTCAGACAAAAGAGAATGTTGATTTGCGAAATAAAGAAGAGAATCAAAGTTTACTATGTATAGATCATACTGATAGTTATAGACCGGTACAGGATAAGGGAATATATATTGATATGGCGAGTCAAGAATGGTATGCATTAGATAGTGTGCCATTACGTGGAGTACCTTATATTGGTGAGATAAAACCGGGAAGTCAGGAATATGTAATTTATGGTTTTCAAAAATGGGGCATGACATTATCTCAGGTAGCGGCCAAATTAATTAAAGATTTAATTTTACAGCAAGAGAATCCCTATAAAAGTTTATATAGCTGTCAATATTTTTCACTATCTTTTGCTAAGGAATATCAAAAGAAAATCATGAATTCATATTATAAGGGTTTTATATATCCAAGGTTTCATTATAAGAAAGTGAATCAAATACAAAATGGTGAAGGTGCTATTGTTCGTGAAAATGGGAAACTCAAAGCAGTCTATAAAGATGAAAATGGAAAATGGCATGTATTTTCTCCATATTGTCCGCATTTAAAATGTATTATAGAATTTGATCAAAAAGATAAGATATGGTTGTGTCCGTGTCATCAGTCAACTTATGATGCTTATGGTCATTTAATTGATGGACCGAGTTTGCATACTTTAAAGAAAAAAGAGAAATGACATTATATAATTAAGGATGTGATAAAGAGAGAAAAAAAAGGGTTAAATAAAAAAACGAAAAAAAGTAAAAAAAGACTTGCAAAGGTAGAGGATAGATGGTATTATAGATGAGCACTCGACGAGAGGGCACAGGGACATTGAAA
>NZ_CAXSKY010000037.1:0-1896 GCF_964238065.1 Clostridium sp. AUH-JLR23 | reverse complement strand
ATTGAATAGGGGCTAAGAATTAATATCTTTCGCCCCTTTCACAACACCGTGCGTAGGGTTCCCTACACGGCGTTTCATAAGTTTATAGAATTGTAATAATCTAGTGCACTTACAAACCCAAATCTTTTTAATCTTTCGTTTGTCAGTGTTCTAGAGAGTATAAAGCTATTGGCTATATGCCAGTAGCTTTTTCTTGTATTTGCCCATTCCCATGCCTTATTCCTGTCTATACCTAGCTTTTGCAGATTTCTATACCTTGTTCTTACTAGCTTCCATCTCTTCCAATATATCATTCGTATTCTTCGTCTTATCCACGAGTCAACTTTACCAAGATATCCTCTCATATCAGCTATCCTGTAGTAATTTATCCATCCCGTAATATAGAGCTTTAATTCCTGAGCTAGTTCCTTACTACTGATAGGTCTATTTCTTTTTGTGATTTCTTTGATTCTTCTTTTCATCTTTTCTTTTGATTTCTTATGAACAGTGATTCGTACGTTACCACTCTTCTCTATATAGAATCCAAATCCTAGAAATTTTACACCAGTAATATAAGCGACTTTTGTTTTCTCTTGATTGACTTTAACGAATAAATTCTCTTCAAGATATCTCGTCACTGTTTCCTTGACTCTCATAGCACTTCTTTCACTTTTGAACAGTATGACACAGTCATCTGCATATCTTACAAATCGATTTCCTCTTCTTTCCATTTCTTTATCAAATTCATTAAGATAGACATTTGATAGTAATGGACTTAGGGGACCTCCTTGAGGTACACCTTTAGTTGTTTCTTCAAATTTATGCTTTACTACGACTCCTGCATTGAGATATTTATGTATGAGTGATATGACTCTTCCATCTTTAATAGTTTGTGAAAGTATCTGTATAAGTCTTGAATGATTGACTGTATCAAAGTATTTCTCCAAGTCCAAGTCTACTGTGTATCGATATCCTTCATTGGCATAGTCTACGACTCTTTTTACTGCTTGATGAGCACTTCTTCGAGGTCTAAACCCATAACTGTTTTCATTGAATAGTGGTTCAAAGATAGGCGTAAGTATTTGTACTATTGCTTGTTGGATGACCCTATCCGTCACTGTTGGGATTCCTAACCCTCTTTTCTTTCCGTTATCTTTCGGTATTTCTACTCTTTTGACGGCTTGCGGACTATAATGTCCCTCCATGATAAGTTTCTTTAGATAAGACCAGTGTTGTGCGAAATGCGTACGAACTTCTGCGACTTGCATTTTATCTACACCACCACTCCCCTTATTGCTCACAACCCTTTGAATCGCCTTTTCTATATTGGCATCTTCTACGATTGCTTCAAGTAACTTTTCATGTACTACAAATCTATTGGTGTTTTTCATATGTGATATCTCTTGTTTTGATACAGGATACACTTCTCCGTTATTGTCGTATTCCGTACTATCTTCATAGAGTAAGCCTAATGATAGTTGACAGTATCCTATTTTATCTTGAGTATCTTTCATCTCCAGTTCACCTCCTTATGTTCGGTCCTTCGCTAGATAACCATTACAGTTACCATCATCACTACTATGACCTCGGCTGACTTCCTAGGACAAACGTTTCCACCATGATTACATTTTCACCATGTCCCTAGGACCTCCCACGGTAAGACATAACACTTTCATCCCATGTACCCACTATCTTTACATTGCTTATTCCGTCGTACTATTGGACTTTGATTTGTTGCGCAATCTCATCCGATAAGCATATGCCTCAAATAGTTCGTGTTCCTTGGGTCAGGATTTTGCCTCCGACTTCCTCCCGTTCACACCTTACGATGGATACTTTGTCTTTGGCTAGTGGTTGGTAGTACGAAACCTCCACAGTGGACTTTCACCACCAAGTTTTATGCCATGCGTGGCACAC
>NZ_CAXSKY010000036.1:0-2200 GCF_964238065.1 Clostridium sp. AUH-JLR23 | reverse complement strand
TTTATAAAAGCCCATAATATACTTAAATGTTTCTTTTTCTTGAAAAGAAATTTCTGGGTATTGATGAAGATGACGCCTAATTTGAATCATTTCATTCTCATATTGTGTTAAGCTAGTCAACAAATTATTAAGTAGTTTCATATGATACCTCTAAACTTTCTACCCGAATTGCTAGTTAATTTCATTGGAAAATAAATAAGTCGTGCTATCCTAATCTTAAACCACTAAGCATTAGAAAGCGCACGACTTATATGACTTATAATAGCACACTTCCAAAAGTTTTTGTTTATTTACTGACAACCATTGAGACGCTTTATCAAACGAGTGTTCCCCTTGAGGTTCAAAACCGAAAAAACGTCCATCTCGCAACATCAGATTGCTTAGTTATCGCTTGTTACCTATGGGGCGTACTGCATTTTAGTGAAACACTTAAAGCTAAGCACCAATTGGCTCAAAGTTTATTTCCTAATTTCCTAGAATATTCTCGCTTTGTCCGCCGTTGTAATGCCCTCTTACCGAGTATCCAAGTCATTCGCCAAGCACTCGTCTTTAAAGAGGTTGAAGGAATGAGTGTATCCATTATTGACAGCTTCCCCATTCCTTTGTGTCAGCCTATTCGTAATTTCAGAAGCAAAGTTCTTGGAGATTATGCAAATGTTGGCTACAATGCTACAAAGGGACAGTACTTCTATGGATGTAAATGTCATGCTTTAGTCAGTGAATCAGGCTATGTCATAGACTACACAATTACTCCTGCTTCAATGGCTGATAGTTCAATGACCGAGGAAGTGTTGAGTCAATTTGGGACACCAACAGTCCTTGGAGATATGGGATATCTAGGTCAGTCACTGCATGAAAGGCTGGAATTAGAAGGAATTGATCTAATTACACCTGTCAGGAAGAACATGAAGCAAAAGAAAATCCTTTTCCCTAATTTTTCAAAACATAGAAAAGTGATTGAGCGAGTTTTCTCTTTTTTGACAAATCTAGGAGCTGAGCGTTGTAAAAGTCGTTCGCCTCAAGGTTTTCAATTGAAATTAGAGATGATACTTTTAGCGTATTCTTTACTGTTAAAATCAGCTAAATCACTGGAACCAGAGACTTTAAGATATTCTATCGGGTATCAAGTCATGGCTAAATAATCAACTAGCAATTCGGGTCGTAATTAACATAATTGTATATGAACCCTTTGCATTTTCGTTTAACGGCTTAATGGTTTTTCGCCTTAATAATAATAACCTTTGTTAAAAATTTGATTTTTTCTTTTAAGGGCCTAGAATTTATTATTTCTTTGGTTCTGTTGCAAAGTTTTCCAAAAAATCTATTTTAGTGTAAAATTGAGAAAAAAGACAGAGAGGACAGAGTAATGAATCATTTTAAAGGCAAACAATTCAAAAAAGACGTCATTATTGTCGCTGTTGGTTACTACCTGCGTTACAATCTAAGCTATCGTGAAGTTCAGGAATTGTTATATGATCGTGGAATAAATGTTTGTCATACTACGATTTATCGTTGGGTGCAAGAGTACAGCAAAGTCCTCTATTATCTTTGGAAGAAGAAAAATAGACAATCCTTCTATTCATGGAAAATGGACGAAACCTATATCAAAATTAAGGGACGTTGGCATTATCTTTATCGTGCAATTGATGCGGACGGCTTAACCTTAGATATCTGGTTACGAAAGAAACGGGATACGCAAGCAGCCTATGCTTTCTTAAAACGACTCCATAAACAGTTTGGTGAGCCGAAAGCAATTGTGACCGATAAAGTACCTTCTCTTGGCTCCGCCTTTAGAAAGTTACAGAGTGTGGGTTTATATCCTAAGACAGAGCACCGAACTGTGAAGTATCTTAACAATTTAATAGAACAAGACCATCGACCTATTAAACGACGGAATAAATTTTATCAAAGTCTCCGTACAGCCTCTTCCACGATTAAGGGCATGGAGACCATTCGAGGAATATATAAAAAGAACCGAAGAAATGGAACGCTCTTCGGCTTTTCGGTGTCTACTGAAATCAAGGTATTAATGGGAATACCAGCCTAAGATATTTGGAGTTCAGAGAGGGCGCGTTTGATTTTCAAACTTCGCAACAGAACCATCAATTCATTTTAGCTTAAATTTGAAAAAAAAGATAGTTAGAACTGGACTAAATTCAAATAAATGGATACAAAATGGAATACATCTTCTTAGGTCAAT
>NZ_CAXSKY010000035.1:0-2464 GCF_964238065.1 Clostridium sp. AUH-JLR23 | reverse complement strand
CGGATCACGTGACTGAGCATGCACTGTTCACGTGGCTGATCATACACTGATCACGTGATTGATCATGCACTGATCACATGGATATCATGCACTGATCACGTGGCTGATCATACACTGTTCACGTGTCTGACCATGCACTGATCACGTGGCTGATCATACACTGCTCACGTAACTGATCATGCACTGATCACGTGGCTATCATGCACTGAATACGTGGCTGAACATGCACTGTTCACGTGGCTGATCACACACCTGTCACGTGACATAACATGCACTGATCACGTGGCACTCATGCACTGATCACGTGGCTGATCATACTCTGCTCACGTAACTCATCATGCACACATCACGTTTCTATCATGCACTGCTCACGTGGCTCGTCATGGAATGATCACGTAGCTACCATATACTGGTCACGTGACTGATCATGCACAGATCACGTAAATGATCATGCACTGTTCACGTGACTGATCATGTACTGATCACGTGACTGATCATGCACCGATCACGTGGCTGATCATGCACTGATCACGTAATTGATCATGCACTTATCATTTGGCTGATCATGCACTGATCACGTGGCTGATCATACACTGATCACGTGACTGATCATGCACTGATCACGTGACTGATCATGCACTGATCACATAATTGATCCTGCACTGATCACATGGCTCATCACGCACTGATCCGGTGGCTGATCACACACGTATCACGTGACTGATCATGTACAGATCACGTGAATAATCATGAAGTGATCACGTGGCTATCCTGCACTGATCACGTGGATATCATGCACTGATCATGTGGCTGATCACACACGTATCACGTGACTGATCATGCACTGATCACGTGGCTATCATGCACTGATCACGTGGCTATCATGCACTGATCACGTGGCTGATCATGCAATGATCACGTAGCTACCATGCACTGGTCACGTGACTGATCATGCACTGATCAGGTAATTGATCATGCACTGATCACGTGACTGATCATGCACAGATCACGTGACTGATCATGCACTGATCACGTGACTGATCATGCACTGATCACGTGGCTATCATGCACTGCTCACGTGGCTGATCATGCAATGATCACGCAGCTACCATGTACTGGTCACATGACTGATCATGCACTGATCACATAATTGATCATGCACTGTTCACCTGGCTTATCATGCATTGATCATGTGACTGATCATGTGCTGATCATGTTTGGTGTCACACACTGATCATGTGCCTCTGGAGGCAATGAACATAGAGCTGAGTAGGCAGGAATCAGTCAGCAGGCTATAATCATGGAACTCACCTCTGAGAAATCATGCTGCTCAGCTGGCAATAATCAAGTAGATGAGCAGGCAGGAATTACGCAGCACAGGTGGCAATTGTCAAGGAGATGACAGGCAGGAATCGTGCAGCTCAGCTGGAAATTGTCAAGCAGATGAGCAGACAGTAATCACGCAGCTCAGCAGGCCCTGATCACGTGACTGAGCATGCACTGTTCACGTGGATGATCACACACCTATCACGTGACTGATCATGCACTGATCATGTGACTGATCATGCACTGATGACGTGGCTATAATGCACTGATCACTTGGCTGGACATACACTGATCACGTGCCTGGTCATGCACTGATCACGTGGCTGATCATGCACTGATCACGTGACTGATCATGCAATGATCTCGTGTCTGATCATGCACTGATCACGTGGCTATCATGCATTGCTCACGTGGCCTGTCATGCAGTGATCACGTGGCTATCATGCACTACTCACTTGGCTGATCATGCAATGATCATGTAGCTACCATGTACAGGTCACGTGAATGATCATACACCCATCAGGTGACTGATCATGCACTGATCACGTGGCTATCATGCACTGATCACGAGACTGATCATGCACTGATCACGTCTATATCATGCACTGATCACATGACTGCCCATGCACTGATCACGTGGATGATCATACACTAATCATGTGACAGATCATGCACTGATCACGTGGCTGATCATGCACTGATACCGTGACTGAGCATGGACTGATCACATGACTATCATGTAGTGATCACGTGACTTAATGGCGCTGATCATGTGACTGATCATGCGCTGATCATGTTTGCTATCATACACTGATCATGTGCCTCTGGAGGCAATAAACAAAGAGCTGAGTAGGCACGAATCAAACAGTCAGCAGGCAATAATCATGGAACTCAGCTGTGAGGAATCATGCTGCTCAGCTGGCAATAATCAAGCAGCTGAGCAGGCAGGAATTACACAGCACAGCTGGCAATTGTCAAGCAGATGACAGGCAGGAATCGTGCAGCTCAGCTGGCAATTGTCAAGCAGATGAGCAGACACTAATCACGCAGCTCAGCAGGCCCTGATCACGTGACTGAGCATGCACTGTTCACGTGGCTGATCATACACTGATCACGTGATTGATCATGCACTGATCAC
>NZ_CAXSKY010000034.1:0-3871 GCF_964238065.1 Clostridium sp. AUH-JLR23 | reverse complement strand
TCAATGGAGTCAACTTAGTATATTAGACTAGGTGACTCTTTTTTTATTTCTGTAATTCTTGTGGTATGACTATATGTACTCTTTATTATTATGCAAAAAAAGCGCATAAAGCCCCTGCTGATTTTTTTCGTTTTTTAAAATTTTATCCCATTAAATTTATGATACAATATAATTGTATTCTTAACTACGGGGATATTGTCATAAGCACTGATTTGTATCGTCTGACTTTTGGATTGTTTCTTCCATCAAGTCTGAAGCGATAGCTTGGTGGTGAAATCATGACTCGTCCCCATCGTTGGTAGTGCCTGTTTGGGCGAACAGGCACTTTTATTTTGTCTAGCATCTTCTCTATCTGTTCTATCTTCTTTTTTAGCTGTCTTTTTTTACCATTGATCATTGAAAGCAGAATGTTGACATCATGTATGATTTCATGTAGCTGTGCTATGTTGACAACATACTGTCTATTTGACTCTTTCATTTCAAGTGAACGGTTCAACTCTTTTCTCATGATTCCTGCAATATTATGAAACAGTACCTTTGCATATATATCATTTCGTGCAACATCACCATCACTGCTTATATGCCTTTCTATCTCCTGGCCTGTTTTGAGTGTCTTGTATGAAACTTCGATATCCCATCTATATGTATATAGCTCAATGATTTCCTGAGCAGAGAATTCCTCTCCTAGGTTGGTAAAGAAAATAAGCTCTTTCTGACACGCCTCTCCATGATTGTTGATATATTCAATTCTTCTTTTAATGACCCTGATTTTCATGACTGGATTATTTTCTCTCAATTCCATGGCTTCAGGTGAAAATCGGAATCTCCTTCTCCATTTTTCATCAATTTCCACCTCAATCCATTCATCATCAGATTTCATGAGCGCAACCTGCTTCTTATAGAAATTGCTTTTTCCTCTGATGATATAATGATAATCAATACACTCAAGGTGGGATATGATTTCGGCTGATCCATAATATCTGTCAGCAAGATAAATGACATTCTTTCCCTTGAATATACTTTGACTTCGATAGAGATGAGAAAACGCAAGAGGCAATTCTGAATATGGTGCAGGCCTGAGTGAAAAATCTATAAACAGACCATTAAGGACATCATAGAGTCCTCCGGCCTTGGACTGGACTTTTTTGACATCGAACATGTCAATGATATGTTGATTCTCCACAAAATGAAAATCATAGATATTATAGACATTGTATGGGATTTCCATATAGGTCCCATCTTCTGCAATCAGGAAATATCCTCTATATTTTTTAGGGAGCGACGATGTATAATAGATGGCTGAAAATCGATTGATGAGATATGAAAAAACATTTGGATTCAGCTTTCTAATGGCCTTGTTGAGAGCCTGCTTGCTTATTCTCTTCTCAAATCGATCTATGGAAGAATAAAAATGAGAGAGTTCAGCATTGGTTGTGGTTCTGTTTCTGAAGATGAAGTAATAGATGAGCGAATAGAAATTCATATTTCTATTTCTGGTAAAGTCCTGTGTTCTCTTGCGACAGAGTCTGTTTGTGATATCAGAATGAATGATAGCATTAAACTCACTGAAGATAGCAGCCAGCTGAGAAGACTTAACTACATTATTCATCATCATAGACAAGACGAGGCTTTTTCTTGGCGAAAGCAGCCTTCAGAAAAGGAACGGATTCCTCATCAACCTGCCCAAAGTTGATAAGGACACGATGTTTAGGAACGCCAGAAGAATCACGATAGGATTCAACGAGTGCGCAAAAACAGGTATTTTTCTTACCCTTATTATTTTTGATAACTCTAACGAACATAGAAGCACCTTCTTTCTTAACTACATTATACAACAAAAGTAAAGGAAATAAGATAATAAATAGATAATTATACTTAACTACAAGTAAAAAAGACACTCTTTTATTTCCAAAAAAATAAAAAAGAGTCAACTTAGTATATTAGACTAGGTGACTCTTTTTTTATTTCTGTAATTCTTGTGGTATGACTATATGTACTCTTTATTATTATGCAAAAAAAGCGCATAAAGCCCCTGCTGATTTTTTTCGTTTTTTAAAATTTTATCCCATTAAATTTATGATACAATATAATTGTATTCTTAACTACGGGGATATTGTCATAAGCACTGATTTGTATCGTCTGACTTTTGGATTGTTTCTTCCATCAAGTCTGAAGCGATAGCTTGGTGGTGAAATCATGACTCGTCCCCATCGTTGGTAGTGCCTGTTTGGGCGAACAGGCACTTTTATTTTGTCTA
Source organism: Clostridium sp. AUH-JLR23 (assembly GCF_964238065.1). Classification (NCBI taxonomy): domain Bacteria; kingdom Bacillati; phylum Bacillota; class Clostridia; order Eubacteriales; family Clostridiaceae; genus Clostridium; species Clostridium sp. AUH-JLR23. The sequence continues at coordinate 1,614 of NZ_CAXSKY010000034.1, read as the reverse complement.
GCATCTTCTCTATCTGTTCTATCTTCTTTTTTAGCTGTCTTTTTTTACCATTGATCATTGAAAGCAGAATGTTGACATCATGTATGATTTCATGTAGCTGTGCTATGTTGACAACATACTGTCTATTTGACTCTTTCATTTCAAGTGAACGGTTCAACTCTTTTCTCATGATTCCTGCAATATTATGAAACAGTACCTTTGCATATATATCATTTCGTGCAACATCACCATCACTGCTTATATGCCTTTCTATCTCCTGGCCTGTTTTGAGTGTCTTGTATGAAACTTCGATATCCCATCTATATGTATATAGCTCAATGATTTCCTGAGCAGAGAATTCCTCTCCTAGGTTGGTAAAGAAAATAAGCTCTTTCTGACACGCCTCTCCATGATTGTTGATATATTCAATTCTTCTTTTAATGACCCTGATTTTCATGACTGGATTATTTTCTCTCAATTCCATGGCTTCAGGTGAAAATCGGAATCTCCTTCTCCATTTTTCATCAATTTCCACCTCAATCCATTCATCATCAGATTTCATGAGCGCAACCTGCTTCTTATAGAAATTGCTTTTTCCTCTGATGATATAATGATAATCAATACACTCAAGGTGGGATATGATTTCGGCTGATCCATAATATCTGTCAGCAAGATAAATGACATTCTTTCCCTTGAATATACTTTGACTTCGATAGAGATGAGAAAACGCAAGAGGCAATTCTGAATATGGTGCAGGCCTGAGTGAAAAATCTATAAACAGACCATTAAGGACATCATAGAGTCCTCCGGCCTTGGACTGGACTTTTTTGACATCGAACATGTCAATGATATGTTGATTCTCCACAAAATGAAAATCATAGATATTATAGACATTGTATGGGATTTCCATATAGGTCCCATCTTCTGCAATCAGGAAATATCCTCTATATTTTTTAGGGAGCGACGATGTATAATAGATGGCTGAAAATCGATTGATGAGATATGAAAAAACATTTGGATTCAGCTTTCTAATGGCCTTGTTGAGAGCCTGCTTGCTTATTCTCTTCTCAAATCGATCTATGGAAGAATAAAAATGAGAGAGTTCAGCATTGGTTGTGGTTCTGTTTCTGAAGATGAAGTAATAGATGAGCGAATAGAAATTCATATTTCTATTTCTGGTAAAGTCCTGTGTTCTCTTGCGACAGAGTCTGTTTGTGATATCAGAATGAATGATAGCATTAAACTCACTGAAGATAGCAGCCAGCTGAGAAGACTTAACTACATTATTCATCATCATAGACAAGACGAGGCTTTTTCTTGGCGAAAGCAGCCTTCAGAAAAGGAACGGATTCCTCATCAACCTGCCCAAAGTTGATAAGGACACGATGTTTAGGAACGCCAGAAGAATCACGATAGGATTCAACGAGTGCGCAAAAACAGGTATTTTTCTTACCCTTATTATTTTTGATAACTCTAACGAACATAGAAGCACCTTCTTTCTTAACTACATTATACAACAAAAGTAAAGGAAATAAGATAATAAATAGATAATTATACTTAACTACAAGTAAAAAAGACACTCTTTTATTTCCAAAAAAATAAAAAAGAGCCAACTTACTAAGTTGACTCCATTGA
>NZ_CAXSKY010000033.1:3108-4774 GCF_964238065.1 Clostridium sp. AUH-JLR23 | reverse complement strand
GGATAGATGGTATTATAGATGAGCACTCGACGAGAGGGCACAGGGACATTGAAAACTGAACAGTAAACACGTCAATAAAGATAGGAAAAAAGAAAGAGTCAAGAAGACATGAAATTGTCTGAAGATAGAAAAGGACAATGGAGAGTTTGATCCTGGCTCAGGATGAACGCTGGCGGCGTGCCTAATACATGCAAGTCGGACGCAATGCTTCGGCATTGAGTGGCGAACGGGTGAGTAATACATAAGCAACCTGCCCCTGTGAGGGGGATAACTGCTGGAAACGGCAGCTAAGACCGCATAGGCATACATGACGCATGTCGAGTATGTTAAATATCCTACGGGATAGCACAGGGATGGGCTTATGACGCATTAGCTAGCTGGTGAGGTAGAGGCTCACCAGGGCGACGATGCGTAGCCGGCCTGAGAGGGTGGACGGCCACACTGGGACTGAGACACGGCCCAGACTCCTACGGGAGGCAGCAGTAGGGAATTTTCGGCAATGGGCGAAAGCCTGACCGAGCAACGCCGCGTGAAGGAAGAAGTCATTCGTGATGTAAACTTCTGTTATAAAGGAAGAACGGCGCCTGTAGGGAATGACAGGCGAGTGACGGTACTTTATGAGGAAGCCACGGCTAACTACGTGCCAGCAGCCGCGGTAATACGTAGGTGGCGAGCGTTATCCGGAATCATTGGGCGTAAAGAGGGAGCAGGCGGCAGTGCAGGTCTGCGGTGAAAGCCCGAAGCTAAACTTCGGTAAGCCGTGGAAACCGCACAGCTAGAGAGCATCAGAGGATCGCGGAATTCCATGTGTAGCGGTGAAATGCGTAGATATATGGAGGAACACCAGTGGCGAAGGCGGCGGTCTGGGGTGCAGCTGACGCTCAGTCCCGAAAGCGTGGGGAGCAAATAGGATTAGATACCCTAGTAGTCCACGCCGTAAACGATGAGTGCTAAGTGTTGGGGGTCAGACCTCAGTGCTGCAGTTAACGCAATAAGCACTCCGCCTGAGTAGTACGTTCGCAAGAATGAAACTCAAAGGAATTGACGGGGGCCCGCACAAGCGGTGGAGCATGTGGTTTAATTCGAAGCAACGCGAAGAACCTTACCAGGTCTTGACATGGAGATAAAGGCTCTGGAGACAGAGAGATAGCTATATCTCACACAGGTGGTGCATGGTTGTCGTCAGCTCGTGTCGTGAGATGTTGGGTTAAGTCCCGCAACGAGCGCAACCCCTGTTGCCAGTTGCCAGCATTAGGTTGGGGACTCTGGCGAGACTGCCTCTGCAAGGAGGAGGAAGGCGGGGATGACGTCAAATCATCATGCCCCTTATGACCTGGGCTACACACGTGCTACAATGGACGGATCAGAGGGAGGCGAAGCCGCGAGGTGGAGCGAAACCCAGAAACCCGTTCACAGTTCGGACTGCAGTCTGCAACTCGACTGCACGAAGCTGGAATCGCTAGTAATCGCGAATCAGCATGTCGCGGTGAATACGTTCTCGGGCCTTGTACACACCGCCCGTCACACCATGAGAGTTGGTAACACCCGAAGCCGGTGGCCCAACCGCAAGGAGGGAGCTGTCTAAGGTGGGACTGATGATTGGGGTGAAGTCGTAACAAGGTATCCCTACGGGAACGTGGGGATGGATCACCTCCTTTCTAAGGAG
>NZ_CAXSKY010000033.1:1719-3014 GCF_964238065.1 Clostridium sp. AUH-JLR23 | reverse complement strand
GGCGAGGCAATACGCAGGGAACTGAAACATCTCAGTACCTGCAGGAGAAGAAAGTAAAAACGATTCCGTAAGTAGTGGCGAGCGAAAGCGGAGGAGCCCAAACCATCAGATGATGGGGTTATAGGGCTGCCGAGAAAGTCGATGCGACATGACAGGAGAAGCGCAGGGGAAGGCGCAGCGAAGAGGGTGAAACTCCCGTATCCGAAGTCGTGAAGCAGGGCGAGGCAGACCCTGAGTACGTCGGGGCACGAGGAATCCTGACGGAAGGATCGAGGACCATCTCGAAAGGCTAAATACTCCCTGGTGAGCGATAGTGAACCAGTACCGTGAGGGAAAGGTGAAAAGAACCCCGGGAGGGGAGTGAAATAGAACCTGAAACCATATGCTTACAAGAAGTCAGAGCCCGTTAAAGGGTGATGGCGTGCCTTTTGTAGAATGAGCCGGCGAGTTATGATATGGAGCGAGGTTAAGCAGGAGATGCGGAGCCGAAGCGAAAGCGAGTCTTAAGAGGGCGAAAGTTGCATGTCATAGACCCGAAACCGGGTGATCTAGCCATGATCAGGTTGAAGTCGGGGTAAGACCCGATGGAGGACCGAACCGACCCCCGTTGAAACGTTGGCGGATGAATTGTGGCTAGGGGTGAAATTCCAAACGAACCCGGAGATAGCTGGTTCTCCCCGAAATAGCTTTAGGGCTAGCGTCGCAGGAAGTGCCATGAAGGTAGAGCACTGAATATGTGATGGCCTCATCCCGAGGTACTGAGCATAATCAAACTCCGAATGTCATGGAGACGATGAGCGGCAGTCAGACCATGGGTGATAAGGTCCATGGTCAAGAGGGAAACAGCCCAGACCATCAGCTAAGGTCCCCAAATACATGCTAAGTGGAAAAGGATGTGGAGATGTACAGACAACCAGGAGGTTGGCTCAGAAGCAGCCATCCTTCAAAGAGTGCGTAACAGCTCACTGGTCGAATGACTCTGCGCCGAAAATTTACCGGGGCTAAGCATGATACCGAAGCTATGGATTTACGAAAGTAAGTGGTAGGGGAGCGTTCCAGACAGCGAGGAAGGATGATCGAAAGGACATCTGGAGCGTGTGGAAGAGAGAATGCCGGTGTGAGTAGCGGCACGTGGGTGAGAATCCCACGCACCGAAGACCCAAGGTTTCCAGAGGAAGGTTCGTCCGCTCTGGGTAAGTCGGGACCTAAGGCGAGGCCGAGAGGCGTAGCCGATGGACAACGGGTAGACATTCCCGTACCTGGCTGTGGGTGAAGGAGTGACGGAGACGGCTAGG
>NZ_CAXSKY010000033.1:0-1622 GCF_964238065.1 Clostridium sp. AUH-JLR23 | reverse complement strand
GGCCAACCAGCGGCTGGAAGAGCTGGAGCAAGCGAGGTAGGGGTCATCCAGGCAAATCCGGATGGCATAACCCGAAGGCGTGACGCGGATGGAACATTGCGATAAGTACAGAAGAGGCCAAAGCCGGCTTCCAAGAAAAGCTTCTAGCAAAACTGCAGACAGCCCGTACCGAAAATGGACACACATGGGTGAGGAGAGAATCCTAAGGTGAGCGAGAGAACTATAGCTAAGGAACTCTGCAAAATGACTCCGTAACTTAGGGAGAAGGAGTGCTCAGTGGAAGCTGAGCCGCAGTGAAACGGCCCAAGCGACTGTTTACCAAAAACACAGCTCTCTGCGAAGACGCAAGTCGAAGTATAGGGGGTGACGCCTGCCCGGTGCTGGAAGGTTAAGGGGAGTGGTCAGCGAAAGCGAAGCCATGAACCGAAGCCCCAGTAAACGGCGGCCGTAACTATAACGGTCCTAAGGTAGCGAAATTCCTTGTCAGGTAAGTTCTGACCCGCACGAAAGGCGTAACGATTTGGGCGCTGTCTCGGCTGTAGACTCGGTGAAGTCTTAGTACCTGTGAAGATGCAGGTTACCCGCGACTAGACGGAAAGACCCCATGGAGCTTTACTGTAGCTTGATATTGGACTCTGATGCATGATGTACAGGATAGGTAGGAGGCAAGGATACGGATACGCCAGTATTCGAGGAGCCGACGTTGGGATACTACCCTTGATGCATTGGAGTTCTAACCGGACGACATGGAGCTGTCGACGGGACAGTGTCAGGTGGGCAGTTTGACTGGGGCGGTCGCCTCCCAAAGAGTAACGGAGGCGCCCAAAGATACCCTCAGCATGGATGGAAACCATGCGCAGAGTGCAAAGGCAAAAGGGTGTTTGACTGCGAGACAGACAAGTCGAGCAGGGACGAAAGTCGGGCTTAGTGATCCGGCGGCACCGAATGGAAGGGCCGTCGCTCAACGGATAAAAGCTACCCTGGGGATAACAGGCTGATCTCCCCCAAGAGTTCACATCGACGGGGAGGTTTGGCACCTCGATGTCGGCTCATCGCATCCTGGAGCTGAAGTCGGTTCCAAGGGTTGGGCTGTTCGCCCATTAAAGCGGTACGCGAGCTGGGTTCAGAACGTCGTGAGACAGTTCGGTCCCTATCTGTCGTGGGCGCAGGAAGTTTGAGGAGAGCTGCCCTCAGTACGAGAGGACCGGGGTGGACGGACCGATGGTGCACCAGTTGTCACGCCAGTGGCACAGCTGGGTAGCCAAGTCCGGAAGGGATAAACGCTGAAGGCATCTAAGCGTGAAGCCCCCTCCAAGATGAGACTTCCCATTCTTCGGAAGTAAGGTTCCTCCAAGACGAGGAGGTAGATAGGTCATGGGTGCAAGCATGGTGACATGCTGAGCTGAATGATACTAATAGACCGAGGGCTTAGCCGAAGTGGAAGAGAGAGGCTGTTCAGTTTTGAGCGTTCGTGCTCGAAGGGATCTGGTGGTGAAGGCGTGATGGAAACACCTGTACCCATGCCGAACACAGAAGTTAAGCATCACAGCGGCGAAGATAGTAGGCAACTGCGAAAATAGCACGCTGCCAGTCCATGTGAGGGAATAGTCATTCTATTCCCT
>NZ_CAXSKY010000032.1:0-5443 GCF_964238065.1 Clostridium sp. AUH-JLR23 | reverse complement strand
GCAATTTGAAATTCAACTCCCACAAGAAGAGTTGAATTTAAATATACAAAGTGGAATTTAGTTTTTCATTTCACCTTTTTTAATATAACAAAAAGAAAAAGAGAGGCAGATAAATTATCTTATATCATACTCCCCTTGAAATTTTTCAAAATGTCCTTGTAAAAAATCGAAATGGTCAATAACATTGAGATTATGTTCTTTACAAAAATCTAGCATCTGCTTATACATCGCTTCATTAAAATCAGAAGGATCATGAGCATCAAATCCTAAAATAACATCATTTCCTACTTCTCCTGCAATTTTCCAGAAGTGTGTATTTGGATATGCATAAATCATCTCTCCATTAACGTTTCTTAAGCCTCTTCTTATTCCTCCTGCATTTACTTCTAAAGGAATGTTTAACTCTTTCGCTTTTTCACAGATTCTTTGCGAAACTGTTCTCGCATCTAAATCAAAATCTTTATATCCTATTAAAAACAAATCAGGATGAGCTAAATAACTAAATAATCCTGTTTCTAAAGCTTTTTCAACATCATTACAATATTGATAAATATCTTTTTTCTTCATATTCTCTTTGCCATAATAATCACTATGAACACAATGTTTATGAAAATGATGCCCTAAAATCAAATAATCAACTTTATGCTCATATAATAAGCTTTGATAATAATCAAAATATTCTTCTAATCCTTCAGCTTCAAAACCTTTATATATCCTTATTTGGTCCTGATATTTATCTTGACATTCTTTAATTTTATCCAAATAATTTTCCATATCTGGATAAGGCATTCTCATACTAGGTCCATTTTGAATAAAAGCATGAACAAGTGATAAAAAGCTTCTAGGTCCTCTTATAGCTACAAGAGATTTCAAAAGATGCTGACGATAGTGTGGTAATGGAACATGCTCTGATATTCCTAATTCTTCAATCCCCATCTTAATAGCTGAACATACCATTTCCTCTTCGCTTCCATTAGCATGTCCACAACGATAGGTATGTGTATGAAAATTAGTCTTCTTCATAATACACCTCCTGCAAATATAAACCTTGTGGTTTGGCCTTAAAAAGACATTTTTTTTGACCACAACTTTCTAACATTTCTAAAAGTTGTTCCTTTTGAATACGTTTAGCTCCAACTTGAATGATACCACCAACAAGATGTCTAACCATATAACGTCTAAATCCATTTCCAATTAACCGAAAGGTAATAATACCATCCTTTTCTTCAATATCAAAATGATATAGAGAACGAATTGTATTCCCATATTGATCATAACAGCAAAATGACGCAAAATTATGTTCTCCTATAAAAATTTTTGCTGCTTCTCTCATTAATTCAATATCTAAAGAACGGCCATATTGATAAATGTAATTGGTTTGAAATGGATCATATTCTTTTGTATTTAATAAATAACGATACTCTTTCTTAACTGCACTATATCGTGAATGAAAATTTTCATCAACATATTGAGCATCTAAAATGTAAATATCATTAGGTAAAAAGTGATTAATGGCTCTTTTCCATTGCGTTTCCGGTAATCTTTTTTGTGTATCAAAATGAAATACCTGATGAACTGCATGGACTTTCGCATCTGTTCTTCCTGATGCATGAATAACAGTTTCTTCTTCATTAATTTTTTTAATAGCTTTTTGTATTTCACCTTGAATTGTACGTTCATTATTTTGAACTTGGAAACCATGAAAACGTGTCCCATCATAACTCACAATACATTTGACTCTCATAAAACAAAACTCATTATAACCATAGCTATACATATTGCAATGACACATAAAAATGAAATTGTATCAGACAATTTCCATACAAGTTGTTTATATCTTGTACGTTTAGCTTCTGGATTATAATTACGACTTTCCATAGCATTGGCTAAATCTTCTGCTCTTTGAAAAGCTGAAATAAACAAAGGAATAATAAGTGAAACGATTGATAAAATCTTTTCTTTTAAACTCCCTTCTGAAAATTCTACACCTCGGCTAGCTTGTGCTTTCATAATTCTTTGCGTTTCTTCTAATAAAGTTGGAATAAATCGCAATGCAATAGAAATCATCATAGCGACTTCATGAGTAGGAAATCCAATTTTTTTAAAAGGTGACAGAAGATGTTCTATACCTAATGTTAAATCTAAAGGTTTTGTCGTAGCAGTTAAGATCGTTGTCATAATAATAATAAGAATCAATCTAATAAATATATATACAGTTTGTAAAACTGCCTGATCATAGATCTTAATGAAACCTATTGAAAACAATAAATTTCCCTGTTGAATAAATAACAAATTAAAAATCATTAAAAATGCCATCATAAATAGCATTGGTTTTACGGCTTTGAGAACCTGTGATACTTTGATATGTGATAATAGTGTCATAATAATCACAAAAGTTCCTAAAAGGGCATATCCAATAAATCCTGCATCAAAGAAAACAGCAATTAACAGTAATAAAAGTGCACCTATTTTTAATCTAGGATCTAAACGATGAATAAAACTATCAATAGGCAAGTATTTCCCAAACATCATATTATTCATGTAATTGACCTCCTATTTCCTGAATCAATACATCAATATCTTTAATAGACGGATCAATATGAAATCCATTTTTATTAAGTTCTAAGATAAATGATGTAATAATAGGTAAATCAATACTCAATGATGTTAAATACTCTGTTTCTTTAAATAGTTCTTCAACAGATACATGTCTTTCAACTTGACCATGATTCATCACAACAACATCATCACAATATTCTAAGACTTGATTCATATCATGAGAAACAAGAATAACCGTTTTACCTTCCTGATTCACTTTTTTAAAAAGCTGTAACATTTCTTTAGCACCCTGTGGATCTAATCCAGCTGTCGGCTCATCTAAAATTAAAATATCTGGATCCATTGCTAATATTCCTGCTATCGCTATACGACGTTTTTGTCCTCCAGACAAATCAAATGGAGAACGCTCTAAGTAAGATTCATCTAATCCTACTAATTTGATAACTTTTTTTGCAATTGAAATAGCCTCTTCTTCACTAACACCAAAGTTTTTTGGTCCAAAAATAATATCTTTTAAAATTGTTTCTTCAAATAATTGATACTCAGGGAATTGAAAAACAAGCCCTGCTTTTTTTCTAAGAGGTTTTAAAGAAGATGGTTTATCCGTTGCCGTAATCAATATATCTTCTACATTGACTTCTCCTGATGTAGGAAGTAATAAAGCATTGATATGTTGAATCAATGTTGATTTACCACTTCCAGTATGACCAATCAATGCTGTCATACTCCCCTTTTGAATATTAAGATTAACTCCTTTTAAAGCATGATATGCAAAAGGGGTATCTTGAGCATAAATATGTTCTACTTCTTTAAATGTAATCGACATAATTCATTCACCAACTTCTCTCTATCAATTTGCTCTGTAATAGATATTCCCATTTTTTGTAAACCATGGCTGATTTTATAAGCAAAAGGAATATCTAAAGCCAAGCTCTCTATTTCTTCTTTTTTCATTAACACTTCTTCAGGTCGTCCTTCATCTACAATATGTCCATCACTTAATAAAATTACATAATCAGATAAAGCTGCTTCTTCTATATCATGAGTAATGGAAACAATCGTCATATTCTTATCTTTATTTAATTGATGGACTAAAGCGTTAATTTCGTTTCTTCCTTTAGGATCTAACATACTTGTTGCCTCATCTAAAATAATAATAGATGGGCTCATAGCTAAAATACCAGCTATTGCTACCCTTTGTTTTTGACCACCTGATAATTTTGTAGGTTCGTGATCCAAAAACTCATACATATTGACTTTCTTTGCATATTCATTGATAATATCATCCATCAATGCAGGATCTACACAATTATTTTCTAATCCAAAAGCAATATCATCTCTTACAGTCGCACCAATAAATTGATTATCAGGATTTTGAAAAACAATTCCTATTTGACTACGTACTTGATTTAATGTTTCTTCTGTTAATGGAATTCCACCAATAACTATCTCTCCAGATTTTTTTTCTAACAATCCCATCAGTAATTTCGCGATAGTACTTTTTCCACTTCCATTATGTCCTAATATTGTCGTATATGATCCTTTTTCTATAGTAAAAGAAATATCATCTATTGTTAAAGTATCTTCATCATATCCAAAAGATAAATGTTGAACATTAATAATTTTTTCCATACTCATCCTCCAAGTAGTTCAATTTTAGTATGATTTATAGTAGTTGTCAACCATCTTGTTACAACAATAAAAAATCTTAATTTACATGAATTCTTCATGTTGGGTATTATCTAATTCTTTCGCTATTTGTATACAATTATCCAGATTCTGTTGATAATGTATTGAAAAAATACAACTATACAGAATATCCAATATATATTTTAAAGACAAGCTACTAGCAAAATCTGCAATCTTTGTATAAATTAATTCTCTTGATGACATTCTTAAAGTCACATCTGCTAACAAAGACAACTCATTATCTTCTAAATTTGTAATAGCAATAATTGAAGTTTGTTTTTTTCTTAATGTTTCAATCAGATGTTTTATATGGGGAGCATGTCCCGAATATGAAATAATGATTGCACAATGATTTTGATCACTCATTAAATATGTTGAATCAAGTTCATCACTTAATGAACATAATTGAACATGTCTATGAAGAATATACATGCGTTCTTGGAATGAGCGGACTATATGCATATGAACTGATCGACTATAAACATCTATATACTTGCAGTTGCGTAATAAGCGGATAGCTTTTTGTAAATCATCATGACTTATAAGTGAATATGTATCTTGAATTGTTTCCCTTTCTAAAACACACAAATTGTACGCAATATTCATTATGTCGTCATTAACTACAAAGGGAATATTTGCGTCCACTTCTTGATTGAGATAAAGATAATCTAATTCTTTCAAATAAGCTTCTTTAAATTCATTCCATCCATCAAAGCCTAATTTCTTAGCTATACGTATAAAAAGAGGCGATGATGTATATGTTTCATTAGCAATCTGTGCAATAGTCATATTTTTAATGTCTTTGCCTTTTTTTAAAATATAATCAATAATGATTGATTCACTTGGTGAAAAATGTGTCTTTTCTATCTTATGGATAAGCATATGACCACCTCTTGTATGACATTATAAAGCAATTTGTTATCAGTTGCAAAATAAAAACACATCGCTGATGTGCTTTTATTTTGTAATGAAAACAGAATTCATCTATTTTTCATATGTTGTTCTTGCATTTTCTATAAATGACCTTTTTATGAAATCAATCATTTTACCTATCATCATATTTTAATAATAAGATATCATATAATGCAAAATTCAAATCATGCAATTCATAAAAAAAGGGACAAAATAAATTTTGTCCATGGCGATTAATCATCTTTGATGATTATCGCTTTTTTGTATTGTATAATCATCTTAG
>NZ_CAXSKY010000031.1:0-8220 GCF_964238065.1 Clostridium sp. AUH-JLR23 | reverse complement strand
ATTTATCAATTTGCATAAAAAATAAAAAGAAGTGGTAGATTTAATAAAAAATTCTACCACTTTGTCAACAGCCTGAGAAGATGAATGAATGTTCATCTTCTTTTTTTGAATAAAAAACGAAGTGAAACAAAATTCACTTCGTTTGTTTAGTTTCTTAATATTTTATCTAAGCTTTTTCCTTTCGCCAGCTCATCTATCAGTTTATCAAGATAGCGCATATTTTGCATCATAGGATCTTCAATGGTTTCTGGTTTAACACCACAGATACTTCCTTTGATTAAAAATCTTTTTTCATTCAAGCTTGGAGCCTGAAGAAAGAAATGTTCATAGTCTATAGGTGTTTTTAGCATTGCGTGAATCTGAGCTTGAGAATAGCCTGTTAACCATTGAATGACTGTATCAACTTCTTCTTGGTTACGTCCTTTTTTCAATGCTTTTTGAAGCAGTAAAGAATAGATTTGAGAAAAGGGCATCTGGAAGACTTTATTACTCATTATAACAATCCCATCTCTATCATCTTTAAGCCAATATCAACAGAGTTGTAAGCAGCACCTTTCATAAGCTGATCAGCCACAATCCATAAGCTTAAAGCATGATCATTATCTAAATCTCGACGGACACGCCCCACATGGACAAGTTCATCACCAATAAATAGAGTTGCCATAGGATAAATCTGATTTTCAATATCATCATAGAGTTCAACACCATGAGAATTTGATAATAATTCAAAGACTTTATCCATATCAATTGGTTTTTTTGTTTCGATATAAACAGATTCACTGTGTCCTCTGAGTACAGGAACACGGACACAAGTGGCATTAACTTTAATATCTTTATTAAAGATTTTCTTTGTTTCATTCACCATTTTCATTTCCTCTTTTGTAAAATGATTATCTAAATCAAATTTATCCACTTGAGGAATACAGTTGAAAGCAATTGGATAATGTTTTTTATCAGAAGCACAAGGTAATGTTTTGGCAACAGGTTCTTTACCATCTAAAACTTCTTGTGACTGACGATATAATTCTTCCATTCCAGCAACACCAGCACCTGAAACAGCCTGATAAGTAGACACAATAATTCTTTCAATATCAAAATATTCATTTAAACGATTTAAAGCACTGACCATTTGAATCGTTGTACAGTTTGGATTAGCAATAATCCCTTTATGTTCTTTTAATGCATAGGCATTGACTTCTGGAACAACTAATGGAACATCAGGATCCATTCTAAAATGAGAAGTATTATCAATATTGATACAACCAGCTTGAACAGCGTAAGGCATATATTTTTCAGAAATACTTCCACCAGCACTCCAGAAAGCAACGTCAATACCTTCAAATGAATTTTCAGTTAATTCTTCAACAACAAATTCATGTCCTTCATATTCAATCACTTTTCCAGCACTTCTTGAAGAAGCTAATAATTTTAAACTTTCAAATGGGAAGTGAAACTGAAAAATACATCTTAACATTTCTCTACCCACTGCACCAGTAGCTCCTACAATTGCAACTTTATATTTTTTCATTTTTATAGTCCTCCTAACCTAAGAATGCTTCATGTAATAAAACCTGTGCTCTTTTGACATCATCTCGATCAATATAACAAGAAATATTAATTTCACTACAAGAAGTCATTTCCACATTAATATCATGACTCATGAGTGTATTATAAACTTTCTGGAACATACCTTTATTATTTTTAATACCAACACCAATGACAGCCACTTTTCCAATATTTCCTCGCACAATCGTTTTTTTAGCCTGCAATGTTTCTTTTAAATCATTAATGACTTCAACGACAGCAGGAACATCTTTATCATTAATGATTAAAGAAATATCCATTCTACCACCACCGACTAATGCCTGACTGAAGACATTGACATTGACATTAGCATCAGCAATTTTTTCAAAGAGTTCACCAGCACCATTGACTTTGGCATCAACACCAACGAGAGTAATTCTCGCTTCATTTTGTGAACCAGTAATTCCAGATATAATGAATTGATTTAAATGATCTTTCATAATTTTTTCATCTCCTAACACATATGTTCCCTGACTTTCATCGAAAGAACTTCTTGCATGAATCACAATATCATGTTTGGCAGCCAATTGTACACAACGATGGTTGAGAACTTTAGCGCCATTTTTAGAAAGTTCCAGCATTTCTGAATAACTGATATAATTTAATTTCATCGCATCAGGAACAATACGAGGATCAGCTGTATAAATACCGTTAACATCACTATATATTTCAACTTCATTGGCATCTATTGCAACACCAATAGCAACGGCAGATAAGTCACTGCCACCACGACCTAAAGTGGTAATTTTTCCATTTTGAGAATATCCCTGAAATCCTGGACAAATCACAATATCAGCATTTTTAAGTTTATCTAAAATATGTTTTCCCTCTACGGTTGTAATCGTTGCATTTTGATGATGTGAATCTGTCAAAATACCCAGTTCTCCGTTTGTTACCGTGTCTACAACATAGCCTTTTTTAGCCAGTTCACTTTTAACAACAAGTGTTGAAATCGTTTCTCCAATACTTGTTAAACGATCAATTTCTTCATCTGTCAATTGATCTGTATGAACAATGGATAGAAGGGTATCTGTTGCATAGGGATCATCATAGCGCCCCATCGCACTGACCACAGCAACAACTTTGTTGCCTTTATCGTGTTCACGAATAATATTTTTATACATATGTTCACGTGTTTCAATACTACGTGTTGAGGTTCCACCAAATTTTTGAACAATTATTTTCATGTTATTTTAACCCCTTACTTTCAATAAATTATAGGTTTCATCTTGAAGTTGTTGTTTTAACTCATTCAGTTCAATAGGATTTGTAATGTAGATATGATCATGATCTTGAGAATAATACATTTCATAGTCAATATCTAGAGGATGATCACATCTGATATAATATTTAGAATATGTAATTGGATAAATCTCTTCTACATATTGATATTGATGTTGCCATATTGTTGGTTGATGTGTTTTGATGATATCACTCACAACAGCACTGGCAGTGACATAACGCCCAGCACCTTTACCATAGAAAATCACATTTTCTAAATAATTACAAGTGATTTCTACTACATTATATGCTTGATTCACATTCGCAACTATGTCTTTTATACCAATTAAGGTAGGAGAAACATCAATTCCATAACCATGATCAAGTTTTTTAGCCTGTGCAATCAACTTAATACGGTATCCTAATTTTTTAGCATAGTCTATATCTTTCTTTGTGACTTTTCGAATACCTGTACATTGAATCTTATTGAAATCAAAGAAAATCTCAAAAGCATTCATAGTTAAAATACAAATCTTATGTGCAGCATCAATCCCATCTAAATCCAAGCTGGCATCGGCTTCTACATATCCTAAGCCATCAGCTATTGTGAGAGCTTCCTGAAAATCCAAATTATCTGTTTCCATTAATGTTAAAATGAAATTTGTTGTTCCATTTAAAATACCTTCGATTTTCTCAATCTCATTAGCAATTAAATCTTCTTTAGCTGGAACAACGACAGGAATACCACCACCCACAGCAGCTTCATAATAGATTTTAGCATGATATTTGGCTGCAGTTTCAAAGATTTCCTGACCATCATGTGCAATCAATGCTTTGTTTGCAGTAACAACATGTTTCCCTTTTTTTAAGGCTTCTAAAATGATTGTTTTAGCAATTGTTGTTCCACCAATTAATTCTACCACAACATCAACTTCATCATCATTTAAAACATCATGAAAATCTTGGGTATAGATGATACCATCTGGTAAAGTCACTTCATTTAAAGCACAGCCATATTTAACTGTCACTTCTTCATGAATGTGCTTTTCTAATCTTTCTTTTTGTTGTGTTAAGATTTCTACAACGCCAAACCCAACAGTTCCTAGACCAATAACACCAATTTTCATATGATACCCCCTCTAAATAAAAAATCTCATTCTTCATGAGATATGGTTTTCTTTGACAACAATCTAGACACTCTCATATGATCGGCTATGATATATTCATGTTTATAAATCCGCATGAAAATGTCCTCCTTTGTTATTGCATTGATAATATCATTTTTGTATACATTTGTCAATTTATGAATAAATAATTTTGAAATAAGCGAAAAAAGATGCTTTATTTTTATTAAAAATAAAATTATTTTTCAATATCTAAAATACACTTAGACAATTGTGAAACAATTGTCTTGGCATGCTTTTGAACTGGTAAGGGAGCATAATCAAAAGAATAACTATGTTGAATGGCATCTAACATAGGTAAATCATTATAGTTATCTCCAATTCCATAAATATGATCATGTGATAAGTGGAAATATTTTTCAATGATTTGAATACCTTTTCCTTTTGAACAGCCTTTCATTGCTAAATCTATATGTTGATTATTTTGAAAAGCTTCAATTTGATGACCGTATTTGTCAATAATGAGACGTGTCATCTTTTGAGCCAGGTCTAATTCATGATCTTGATAGTGAAATGAAAAAGCCTGAATATGTGTAAAAGGAAGTTCATTGAAAGAATGAATTTCATGATCAAAAATATGATCTTTAAATTTTGTATTAAGATGATATGTCACATCATTATGAACAATCGACATATTTTGTTTGCCGGTAAATTCATAGATGTCTTTGACTAAAGATATAGGAATCTGACTTTCAAAAATAGGTTCATAGTCCTTATTTAAAATGAGTCCCCCACTTAATAAAATAAAAAAATCATACTGAATATCATAAGGTTTTGAAGGACGTAAAATACCACTTAAGCTTCGCCCAGAACAAATACCAAACAGATGTCCATGTTTTTGAAATTCATGAATAGCTTTAACATCTTCATCTTTCATATGATCTTCAAACCATAATGTATTATCAAAATCACTAGCAAGTAATTTCATATTTTCACCCCAAATCTTATTATAGGGGAATTCATATTGAAATACAAAGAGATTATACATATATTTTTGACAAAAATGCTTGTTTGTGACGTAACGTTATGAATTATAATAAAAGCAGGAGGGATGGAAAATGAATAATCACAAATATATGACAGTTGGAGAACTTGCAAAGAAGATGGGAACAACTGTTCGCACATTACAGTTTTATGATCAAAAAGGATTGTTACATCCTAGCAGTGAAAGTGAAGGAGGCCGACGTCTTTATACTTATCAGGATATGATTTTACTTCATCAGATTCAATCTTTAAAATCATTAGGTTTTACTTTAGATGATATTAAAAATAGAATAGAAGTTTTAGATACACCTCAAAAAGTAGAACATGCGCTTCATCAACAGGAAGTCATGATTGAAGAAAAAATCAAACAGCTTCAAAATACATTATCAGCCATTAAAGCCTTAAAGGTTGAAGTCAATCAAATGCAAACAGTTGATTTTAAAAAATATGCAGATATCATTGTGAATCTTCAAATGGATAATGAGTATTATTGGTTAATTAAACATTTTGATAATGAAACATTGGAACATATTCGTCAACAGTTTGATAAAGATAGTGGTCAGGAATTTATTCAACGTTTTCATCAGCTCAATGAAGACATCTTAAAGCTGAAGGCAAAACATCTTCCTCCAGAAGATGAACAGGTCCAGCAGATGACTGGTCAGTTTTGGAATTTGATTATGGAATTTACGCAAGGGGATATGAGTTTATTACCACGTTTAATGAAATTTGATCATTTAACTGATGCCCAAAATCAGGAATGGATTCAAAAACAAAATGAAGTCAATGATTATTTGAAACCAGCATTAGAAATTTATTTTCAAAAATTAGGATATAATCCATTTGAGGGGGAATGATGATGGATACGATTATGCATGTTTTACATTTGAAAAAGAAATATCAGACACTTGAGGTTTTAAAGGATGTCAGTTTTGATGTGAAAAAAGGAGAAATCTTTGGCATATTAGGAATGAATGGTGCTGGGAAAACAACAATCTTAGAATGTCTGGAAGGATTTTTAAAATATGATGAGGGACAGATTGAAATTCATGGTCAAATAGGCATTCAGCTTCAATCTTCAGCTTTACCTGCGTATATGAAAGTGAAAGAAGCTATGAAGTTGTTTTCAAAATGGAAGCATGCACAGTTAGATGAAGAAATAGTCAAGACATTAGGTATTGAAGAAATAGCTGATCAGACATATAGGGAACTTTCGACAGGACAGCAACGTCGTCTTCATCTGGCATTAGCTTTGATGGGACATCCTGATCTGCTTTTTCTAGATGAACCAACTGCAGGATTAGATGTCGCTGGACGAAAAGCCCTGCATGAAAATATTATCCAATGTCAAAAACAGGGAATGACGATTGTTTTGACGAGTCATGATATGAATGAAGTAGAAAGCTTATGTGATCGTATTGGGATCTTAAGGCAAGGAAAAATGGCTTTTATAGGAACAGTAGAAGAATTAGCGAAACAACTTGGACGATATTATTATATTAAGGTCAATAGTCAAGAAGGAGAAAAAGTTTATACGACACAACATATTCAACAGACATTGATGCAAATCTGTCAGGACTATCAAAAACAAGATCTCGATATTTTAGATATGACAGTCAATCGTGGGACTTTAGAACAGCACTTTTTAGAAGTCGCAAGGAGAAATGAAATATGAAAGCATTAGGTTATGGGATTTATTTACAATGGAAAATGGATATCCGTTCTCGTTCATTATTAATCACATGTTATTTAGTGCCATTACTCTTTTTCTTAATGATGGGAAGTGTTTTTACATCCATCATGCCTGAGTCTCAAGAAACATTGATGGCATCTATGACAGTCATGGGTGTTTCGATGGGGGCATATATTGGTTTACCACCATCTATTGCTGAAATTTATGGAACAGATATTAAGAAAATGTATATGGCCAATCATATACCTGAATATTTTGCAGTTTTGTCTTTATTTTTATCAGCATTTATTCATTTAATGATGATGAGCGGTCTGATTTATATTTTATCTCCTCTTCTTTTTGATGCAACATGTCCTATTCATCCAGTTTTATATTTTGTGATGTTGATATTATTTGTTTTGGTATCATTAAGTATAGCCTGCATTTTAGGATTAGCAGTTCATAATCAGGCCAAGCTGACTATGGTCAGTCAAATCATCTTTTTACCCTCTATCATTTTATCTGGTATTATGTTTCCTGTTTCTTTATTACCTTCTTTTTTAGAAACCATTGGAAAACTTTGTCCAGCTACATGGGGTTATCTATTACTGATTGAACAACCTATACAATTATCAAATATCTTTATTTTATGTACGATATTGATTGTTGCTTTAGTGATTTGTTATGCATTACTAAGATCAATTCGTTCTTCCTTTCGTCATCTGCCATGATATAATCAATACAGGAGGGTAGAATGATGATATTAGATTCAATTGATGATATTGATTTTATTGAGCCATTACGTTTAAATATGACAGATGTTTTCTATCGTGAAGAGGATGGCTTGATTATGCTGGAAAGAGAAAGTCAGTCCATCATGATTTCTATGACTGATATAGACAAGTTCAAAAGCTTATGGAGTCAATGCCATTTAGATCAATATCAATTATATAATGTCAAACAAAAAGAAGTTGTTGATTTACTGATCAATGAATATCATAAAAAAGATTATTTTGCCTGTTATCAGGCAGTTTATATGGCAACTCAGCCAATAGAATTCACAATCCCTGATCATGTTTCTATACGCTTGTTGACTCAGGATTATCTTGATGATGTTTATCATATTTATCATCATATGAGTGATCGAGATTATATAAAAGATCGTATTGAAAAGAAAGCATTATGGGGATTGTTTCATGATGGCCAGTTAGCTGGATTTATTGGTATGCATCGAGAAGGAAGCATGGGCATTTTAGAAATCAAAAAAGAATATCAAAGACGAGGTTATGGTTCTTTGTTGGAAAGCTATTTGATGAATGCATTACTGAAACAAAAGAAAGTCCCTTATTGTCAGGTTGTCGTAGGAAACGAGGCATCATTAGCTTTACAAAGAAAATTAAATATGACTTTATCAACAACTTATTCTTATTGGGTATTTGATGAATAGAGTATTGACTTACCTGATATGAGTCAATGGAATAGGGATGCATGTGCATCCCTCAGGCTGTTGACAAAGTAAAAAAGTCAACAGCTTTTAGTTTTCAAATGAAAGAATATATGGTATTATATCCATTG
>NZ_CAXSKY010000030.1:0-9354 GCF_964238065.1 Clostridium sp. AUH-JLR23 | reverse complement strand
ACGCCGTGTAGGGAACCCTACGCACGGTGTTGTGAAAGGGGCGAAAGATATTAATTCTTAGCCCCTATTCAATTTATTGTTTGTTTTTTGGATCTTTAACTATTTCGGCAATAGATGTTACAGCACCAGCCATACCTTGTAAATCAGTTGGAATAATGATTTTTGTTGATTCTCCTTTAGCAAGGTTTTCTAATGCTTTAAATCCTTCTAATGTAATATAAGCTTGTTGAGGTTGAGAACTATTGATATATTCGATACCTTTAGCTTGAGCTTCATAAACAAGTCTTAATGCTTCAGCTTCACCTTCAGCACGAGCAATCTGTGCTTCTTTTTCTGCAGTGGCTTCAAGAATCATAGATTCTTTTTTACCTTCAGCAGTTAAAATAGCAGCAGTTTTTTTACCTTCAGCCTGTAAGATGGCTTCACGTCTTTCACGTTCTGCACGCATTTGTTTTTCCATAGCTTCTTGAATATCACGTGGAGGAATAATGTTTTTAACTTCAACACGATGAATTTTAATTCCCCAAGGATCTGTAGCTTCATCAAGAATAGAACGCATTCTTGAGTTGATAATATCTCTAGATGTTAATGTTTCGTCAAGTTCAAGATCACCAATAATATTACGAAGTGTTGTGGCAGTTAAGGTTTCAATAGCATTCAATGGTCTGACAACACCATAAGTAAATAATTTTGGATCTGTGATTTGAAAATAAACAACAGTGTCAATTTGCATTGTGACATTATCTTTTGTAATCACAGGTTGAGGAGCAAAATCTAATACTTGTTCTTTTAAAGAAACTTTATTTGCGATTCTATCAAGCAAAGGAATCATAATATGCAACCCAACTGTACATGTACGATTATAAGCTCCGATTCTTTCTACAACATATGCATAAGATTGAGGAATAATACGAATTGTTTTTGCGATAATGACAACAACTAATACAACTAATAAAATAATCCATAAATATCTAAAGATTCCATCTAACATGAAGTATCATCTCCTTTGTTTATTTTTTTTACGACAACATGTGAACCTTCAATTGAAATAACTTCAGCATAATCGCCAATTTGAATTGTTTCATTATTAAGGCTTGTTGCTGACCATAAGTTTCCCATGACTTTGACTTCACCTTTTTGATCAGCGGTAATTGTTTCAGTGACTAAACAATGTTTTCCAATCATACGATCAAGGTTTGTTTTGACAGTATTTCCACGTAAGTATTTTTTAGCCAGTGGTCTTGAGGCAACAATACAGACAATGGAAACAATCGCAAAAATAACAATTTGCAAAACTTCTCCAACACCAAAGAAATGACAGATTAATGCAGCAATGGCTCCAATCCCAAACCAGATACTGACCAAGTCAATTGTAATGGCTTCGACAATGACCGCAATGACAAGAATAATAGTCCATACAAGAGTAATTGACATAATCATTTCCCCTTTCTCTTATAGTTGAACAATCATAATAGAATGAACAATATCATATGTAGCCTTGTACTTATAACATTGCTGTTTTGAAAAATCTAGATCAAATTCCACACTGAGGTCTAATACAAATGATTTGTTAGAAATTCTTCCATAGCTTTTTCCTAGTGAAATACGATGTAATTGACTCTTTGGGTAAATATTTTCATCTATTTCCTGTTTGGTAACAGGTTTGATTCCAATTTGTCTAGCGGTTCTATCTATCCCTAAAAGAACATAATTCACGTCTTCAAAATGAACACAGGCTGCTTTGTTTAAAGTTAAATTTGTTTCATAAATAGTAACAGTCATTGTGGCTATATCATTTGTTGACCATTCAAAGTTCATTTATATCCTCCTCCTTAAATATATTATATTATTAAAATTATTTTTTTTCAACAAAATTAAAAAAAGATTTTAAATGTGTGAGTATACAATTTGGATAAGATAGTTTATAATACATGTAAAAGGAGAAAAGAATGAAAAAGAAAATATTATTTATATTATCAATGATGTTATTAATGGGGTGTCAATCAAGTCAACAACCCATCAATAAAATAACATTAACTCAACCAGCGACATTGCTCTATTTTTATATTGAAACATGTTCAGAATGTCAATCTTTCCAGGATGATGCTATTCCATATTTACAAGAAACATTTGGAGATACATTAACGATTCAACAATATGATCTTGATGATGAAGCGACACAGGCTGTTTATGAAGATGTCATTACACAGCTTGATCAGTTTGACCAATCGCTTTATGGTATGGGGCCAATGTATGCCTTAGATGGTTATTTTGCGAAAGTTGGCTATACTTCTGGTGATGAAGAATATTTAGTCAAAGATATTGATAACGCTATAAATGATAAAGCGTTAAGTGATGAATTAAGTGGACTACGTTTTCTTTATCAACAAGAATAATTGAAAAAGCTATTTCTTGTTTTATTGCTTTTTTTGAGTGGTTGTCAAAATCGACCACAATATTATTTATATGTTTATTATGCGAAAACATGTCCACATTGTCGTTCGTTTATTCAAGTTGTCATTCCTGAACTGGAAGAAGAATATGGTAGCCAAATGGATATTATCCAGCTGGATATTGATGAGGAATCATCAATTGAATCTTATGCGAAGACATGTCATTTATTAGAAGATTATGTTGTGAATGATAACTCAGGTAGTGTGCCTTTTATTGTATTAGATGGTTATTTTGCATGGGTAGGTTATCAGATGGGTGAAGATCAGGAATTTTTAGAAATGGTTCGTCAGGCTATTGCTGGAGAAGAATTATCAGTTGATAATCATGAAATATATTTTTTTAAAGAAGGTCAGACATTTCACGAAGGAGGATGATGAAAAATGTCAACACCACATAACCAAGCACAAAAAGGAGAAATTGCGAAAACTGTTTTAATGCCAGGAGATCCGTTGCGCGCTAAATTTTTAGCAGAACATTATTTAGAAGATGTACATCAATTTAATGCTGTAAGAAATATGTTTGGATATACAGGATTTTATCATGGTAAAAAAGTTTCTATTATGGGTTCTGGAATGGGACAACCATCTATAGGAATATATGCACATGAATTGTTTACGCAATATGATGTAGAAGCTATTATTCGTATTGGATCTTGCGGTTCTTTACAAAAAGATGTTCATTTAAGAGATATTATTATTGTACAAGGGTCTTGTACAGATAGTAATTTTGCTCATCAGTTTGAATTGCCAGGTACTTATTCTGCGATTAGTTCATATGATTTATTAGAAAAAGCTGTAGAACAGGCCAAATTGAAAGGTGCCAGCTATCATGTTGGGAATGTTATTGCATCTGATATTTTTTATCATGCTGATCAGGATTCAGGGAAAAAATGGGCATCTATGGGCTGCTTAGGTGTCGAAATGGAATCCTATGCTTTATTTGCAACAGCGGCTTATCTTGATAAAAAAGCATTGACATTACTTACTGTTTCTGACTCTTTAGTGACTCAGGAAGAAACAACTGCTCAAGAAAGAGAACAGACATTTACGACAATGATGGAAATAGCTCTGGAGATTGCTTAATGTTAAAGAAAGTTGCTTTATATGATTTTGATAATACAATTGCTTCAGGAGATACAATCGTTCGTTTATTGAAATATGATTTAAAGAAGCATCCTGTACATTTTTTCTATTTTTTTAAAGTCGCATTTTATTACTTTTTATATTTATTACATATCAGTAGTTTTGAAAAAGCCAAATCTGCTTTATTATTTCCACTTGATCATATGGATAATTCACAATTAAAAACATTTTATGAAAATGAAGTGGTTCCAAGCTATTATCCACATATGATCAAACAAATGGAAAAAGAGCATCAACAAGGCTATATTGTGATTGTCTGTACAGCTTCTTGTGAAGTTTATATGAAATATCATCAGTTACCTGCTGATTATTTAATAGGAACTCGAACACTCACAAAAAATGGTCAACCAACAAGCACAGTTATTGGTAAAAATTGTAAAGGTGAAGGAAAAGTACCACGTATTCTTGAATGTTTAAAATCACAGAATATTGAAATTGATTTTGAAAACTCTATTGGTTATTCTGATTCTACTTCAGATTTACCTATGTTGGCTCTTGTCAAAAATAGAAAAAGAATTGCTTTAAAGACTGGTAAAATAAGTGATTTTTAAAAAATCATCATATAAAAAAGACAGAACGTCTAGAAGTTATACTTCAAACGTTTTGTCTTTTCTTTATCGATCTAAATCAGTAAATAACAACATAATATTAATAATACCAGCAATTCCTACAATCATATAGATAATGGCACTTAAAAGCGCATCGCCAAAAACAGCTTCTACAAGATTAAAATTAAAGAGGCCAATGAGTCCCCAGTTGATTGCACCAATAATGGTAAAAACTAAAGCAATTTTCTGTATCATATTCATTTTTTCTATCCTCCTAATGATATTATAACCAAACCTCATATCTTTATTCATAAAAATATTGACAAATCATAAGATGTGATGAGGAGGAATAATCATGAATAAAAAAATCATTGCTATTGCAGTGAGTGTGATTGTTGTGATTGTTATAGGTGTAAGCTGGTTTTTTTTGAAATCTACATCACTTAATGATTTGATTGAAGAAGCGAATCAATGTCAAAGTTATCAACTTGTAGGAAATATGGAGATGTTAGAGAATGATGAATTAAAATCTTATCAGGTCACATCAACTTATGCACGTATTGATAAAAAAGATTATTATAAAGTTGAGCTTTACGATAAATCATTAAATCAATCACAAGTGATTGTTAGAAATGATGAAGGTGTGTTTGTCTTAACGCCATCACTGAATCAGGCTTTTCAATTTCAAAGCGAATGGCCTCATAATTCACCTAAACCATACATCTATCAATCACTTGTATCATTTTTAAAAGATAATAAATCTGAAAAAGTAAAAGATGGATATCTGGTTCAAGGTGAAATGACTTATGAAAATGATGAACGTGTTAAAAGTCAGGAAGTGAAGTTTGATAAAACTTTAAAACCAGTATATATTAGTGTGTTTGATCAGGATGGAACAGAAGTTATTAAAGTTGAAGTCACATCTTTTGAAATGAATCAGGATATGAAAAAAGATAGTTTTTTACAAAACAATATCATTAAAGAAACAAAAACAGAATACACAGATAGTGTGGTAGCATCATTACCACTTTATCCAGTATCTTTAATGGGATCAACACTAGAAAATGAAAAAGTATCTACAATTGATGATGAAATTAATCATATTTTAAAATTTACTGGTGAAAAATCATTTACTATCGTTGAAAAAACATCAAAAGAAAATGATGATTTACAAATTGAAAGTATTGATGGCAAAATGATAGATATGATTGATGGAGTAGCTTTTGAAAATGATCAGCAAATGACATATATTTCATCAGGGGTTGTTTGTTCTCTTTATTCTAATGATTTAACATCACAAGAAAAACTCGCTGTTTTATCAAGTATGCAATCATCACAAGTGAAATAGGGGAAAACCCTATTTTTTCTTGAAAAAAAGAGTATGATGGATTATACTAAAACAATGAAAAGGGGTGAAAATGTGATACATTATCGTGATACCTATGCCTGCATTCGTCTAGATTATTTACAGGATAATGTTGAAACATTATATCAAAAAGTACGTAAACCGCTTATGGCCATCATTAAGGCTAACGCTTATGGACACGGTTATCAGCAGGTTGCCAATATTTTAAAGGATAATCCACATATTTCAATGTTTGGTGTTGCAACACTGAAAGAAGCTATTGATTTAAGAAAAATTGGAATTCAACAGGATATACTTGTTTTAGGAGCTATTCCTATTGAAGATTTGGATTTGGTTATTCATTATGATATTACTTTATCGTTATTTTCAAAGGAATATATGGCTGAAATTCAAAAGCTTTATCATCATCATAAACCTGTGAAAGTTCATATTAAAATAGATACTGGAATGAATCGTATTGGTTTGAAATCAAAAGCAGAATTTGAGGACATTTTGGCTTGTTGTCAAAATTCTATGTTTCAGGTTGATGGTGTTTTTACGCATTTTGCAACTGCTGATGATGAGATGCAAAATGATGCTTATGAACAGCAAATTCAGATGTTTTATGATATTATTGGTCAACATTCTTTTCGATATATCCATTGCCAAAATTCAGCTGCTATGATGTATCATCAAGATGACCGCTCTAATTTGGCACGTATTGGTATAGCTATGTATGGCGTTGATCCATCTGGTGAAGAATGTCAAGCACTCAAACAGGTGATGTCTTTATATACACGTGTTTCAATGATAAAACAGGTTAAGAAGGGTGAACGCATTGGCTATGGACTCACATATACAGCTTTAGAAGATGAGTATATAGCCACATTACCTATTGGATATGCCGATGGATTGATTCGTGCGAATCAGGGTAGAGAAGTTTATATAGAGGGACATTATTATCCAATTGTTGGTAGAGTTTGTATGGATCAAATGATGGTTAAGGTCGATCAGAATGTTCATTTACATGATCGTGTGGAAATTTTTGGCGAACATATAACACTGGCTCGTATGGCTAAGGAATTGTCAACAATTCCATATGAAATTGTGTGTTTAGTGAGTGAACGTGTTGAAAGAATTTATAAAAAATAAAAATTCCATTGAAAAATATGATGGAGTTAAGAATTTGATGATTTTTGAGGAGTATATAAATATGCTCCTCTTTTTTCTATATATGAGATAAGAGACAAAATATTTTTGTATGAAAAATAAAAGGTAAAAAGTCATATCTCAAGTTTGTCATTGTCATGGTCAATGAGAATATAATAATAAAAACCAGAAGAGAATATCACTTCTGGTTAAAATAGTGTCAACTTCATTTTATAATATTGTTTATTTTTTATTCGAAATTTTCTTTAACGAAATCATATAAATAATAATATTGATTGTATCCTTCTTTTTTGGCAGCCATCTTTCCATCTTTAATAATAAGAGTTGCTGGATAAGTTACATTTGTATCAAATGTTTTTTCTACATAACTGTCAATATTATCAACTTCAGATGTATCTAGATAATAAAAAGGTGTAGAACGATTTTTGGTTGTATATGTCGTCATGATGTCTTGATAACTGACCATTGTGGAATCAGTTGAATCTCCTAATACAACGACAAAATCTTCTTTATCTTCTATCATTTGAGTTAATCGACTTTCTGATACTGTCTTATAATCTTTAAATGTTGCCTGACGATATATAAAGAGTCCTAAGAATATCAAAAGCACTAATCCAAAGACACTAATTTCTTTTGCAAACTTCTTTATAAAATTCATGTTTGATGCCTCCTAATGTTCATATTCTAACAAATTTCAGGACATATGACAATAAGAAGATTGTGTGAATGTTTGGGCTTGTTTCAAAGTCCTGTTTCTTTTATAATAAAAAAGAGGTGGTCATTATGAACGAACACGATTCAACACGCTATCTTTTTGCACAAAGTATTAAAGATTTAATGGCAAAACAGTCATTAGATAAAATGACTGTTACAGATATTGTGAAACATAGTGGAATGACAAGACAAACTTTTTACCGCTATTTTAAAGATAAATACGATTTGGTTAATTGGTATTTTGAAAAACTGGCTGATAAATCATTTCGACAGATTGGCAATTCTTCAACACTGAGAGAAGGACTGATTAAGAAATTTACTTTTTTACTGAATGATAAAATCTTTTTTATGCAGGCGTTTCAATCTAAGGATTATAATAATGTCGAAAATTATGATTATCAGTGTATTTTAGAGTTTTATCAGAATATTATTTATAAAAAAATAGGAAATATTCCTACGGATATTATGTTTTTATTAGAAATGTACTGTCATGGTTCTATCACAATGACAGTGGAATGGGCGATTTCAGGAATGAATAAGACACCTGAAGAAATGGCTGATTTATTAATTCAGGCTTTACCTCCTAAATTAGAACAATTGTTGTCTGATTTATAGTTTTAATGAGCCTATATGAGTCATGTTAATATAAAATTCTTATGAAAATGTTTTATGAAGTAAAGTGACAAACGCTTTCATTTGTCACTTGTTTTTATTTTCACAAGAATGTTAAAATAGAATCAGCAAAATAAAGGAGATGTAATAAAAATGGCAAACAGATTTGTATTAAATGAAACAAGCTATCATGGAAAAGGAGCAATCAATGAAATTGTTACTGAAGCAAAAGCAAGAGGTTTTCAAAAAGCATTGGTTTGTTCTGATCCGGATTTAATTCAATTTGGAGTCACAAAAAAAGTAACAGATTTATTAGACGAAGCAGGATTAGTTTATGAAATTTATTCAGATATTAAAGCTAATCCAACAATTGAAAATGTACAACATGGTGTAGAAGCATTGCATAATGCAAAAGCTGATTATATTATAGCTATTGGTGGTGGATCATCAATGGATACTGCTAAAGCGATTGGAATTATTGATCGTAATCCAGAATTTGGAGATGTAAGAAGCTTAGAAGGTGTTGCTGATACTAAAAATCCATGTACACCAATCTTTGCAGTACCTACAACAGCAGGAACAGCAGCTGAAGTCACTATCAATTATGTTATTACTGATGCACAAAAAGATAGAAAAATGGTATGTGTAGATGTTCATGATATTCCAGTTGTTGCTTTTGTTGATCCTGATATGATGGCAAGCATGCCTAAAGGTTTAACTGCTGCAACAGGTATGGATGCATTGACTCATGCGATTGAAGGATATATCACTAAAGGAGCATGGGAAATGAGTGATATGTTCCATTTAAAAGCAATCGAAATCATTGCGAAAAACTTAAGAGGAGCTGTTGAAAATACACCAGAAGGTAGAGAAGGTATGGCTTTAGGTCAATATATCGCAGGTATGGGATTCTCTAATGTTGGTTTAGGATTGGTTCATAGTATGGCACATCCTCTTGGAGCATTATATGATACACCTCATGGTGTGGCAAATGCAATTATTTTACCAACAGTTATGGAATACAATGCACCATATACTGGTGAAAAATATAAAGATATTGCTGAAGCAATGGGTGTTGATACAACAGGTATGAGCCAAGATGAATATCGTCAGGCTGCAATCAATGCTGTTAAACAATTATCACAAGATGTTGGTATCCCAGCTGATCTTAAAGATATTGTGAAAGTTGAAGATTTAGACTTCTTAAGTGAATCAGCTTTAGCTGATGCATGTTGTCCAGGAAATCCTAGAGATACAAGTGTTGAAGAAATTAAAGCATTATATCAATCTTTGGTGAAATGAAAAACTAAATTCCACTTTGTATATTTAAATTCAACTCTTCTTGTGGGAGTTGAATTTCAAATTGCAA
>NZ_CAXSKY010000029.1:0-15125 GCF_964238065.1 Clostridium sp. AUH-JLR23 | reverse complement strand
AGTCATTCTATTCCCTTTCTTTTTTTATTTTGTATACAGAAAGAGGACTACCTTGTCTCATCTGGTGGTTCTTTTTTTGCTAAATATATTCTGATAAAGTCATAGCGATCATATCTATGGTCCAATAATCTTAATAAATTAAGTTTATTGGATTCTATGAAAAAGAAAAAAATCATGCATGATGAATGATTTTTCTGAAAAGTCTTTCTGTTATTTCATATATTAACCTTATGAGTATTCATTTAAGTTGTATAAAAGATATATTGTGTTTGTATTTTCTCTTAATCAATTGAAGATTTTTATTAGGGAAATAGCAATATTTATAATAAAATGACTAACCTTTTAATCTCTTCAAAATAGATTAAAAATTTTTTAAAAGATTAGCAAAAAGACTTGATTTAATGCGCTATTTAGTGTAAAATGCATTTGTTGTGAATGCGAAGAAGTGCGAGGTTGCTGAAACGCTGATAGCCGTTGTCATGAGCGGAGGACGTATTCAGGGAATTCGCATCGAGCAGGCCAATAAATTGGCAAGAAGGAGGAATAAGTCATGGCAAACAACAAAATTAGAATTCGTTTGAAATCATTTGATCACAAAATCTTAGATACTTCTGCTGAAAAAATTGTATCAGCTGCGAAGAAGTCAGGAGCACAAGTTGTAGGTCCTGTACCTCTACCAACTGAAAAAGAAGTTTATACAATTTTAAGAGCAGTTCACAAGTATAAAGATTCTCGTGAACAATTTGAAATCAGAACTCACAAACGTCTAATTGACATTGTGAATCCAACACCAGAAACAGTTGATGTTTTAACTCGTTTAGAATTACCAAGTGGTGTTGATATTGAAATTAAATTATAAGGAAAGGTAAAGGTGTAACTCATGAAAGGAATCTTAGGTCGTAAGATTGGAATGACTCAAGTGTTCACTACTGATGGAAAATTAATCCCAGTAACAGTTGTAGAAGCAACACCAAACGTTGTTTTACAAAAGAAAACAGTTGCTACTGACGGATATGATGCTATCCAAGTTGGTTTTGAAGACAAGAGAGAAAAATTAGCAACAAAAGCTCATAAAGGTCATGTTGCAAAAGCTGAAACAGCTCCTAAGCGCTTCATTAGAGAATTTCGTTATGACGAAATGATGAGTTATGAAGTTGGTCAAGAAATTAAAGTTGATAGCTTTGTAGCTGGTGAAGTGGTAGATGTAACAGGAACTAGCAAAGGTAAAGGTTATCAAGGTGTTATAAAAAGACATGGACAACAAAGAGGACCAATGGGACATGGTTCTGGTGCTCATAGAATCGTTGGTTCAATGGGGCCAATCGCTCCTAACAGAATCGCTCCAGGTAAAAAATTACCAGGACATATGGGACATGTAACAAGAACAGTTCAAAACTTGGAAATCGTTGCTGTTGATGTTGAAAACAATGTATTATTAATTAGTGGATCAATTCCAGGTCCTAAAAAAGGTTTAGTTGTTGTTAAATCTGCAGTAAAAGGAAACGGTAAAGTTAATCCTGCTAAAGATTTAATTGTATATGAAACTGAAAGTCCAGTGGTAGAAGAAACTACTGATGCAGTGGAAACTGCTGAATAATGAAGCGAAAGGAGGAAAACTAATGTTAAAAGTTGCAGTATATAATCAAGAAGGACAAAAAGTTAAAGATACAGAATTAAATGAATCTGTATTTGGTATTGAACCAAATAACCAAGCAATCTTTGATATGGTCTTACTACAAAGAGCTTCATGGAGACAAGGGACTCATAAAGTGAAAAACCGTACTGAAGTTAAAGGTGGAGGAAAGAAACCTTGGCGTCAAAAAGGTACAGGTAGAGCAAGACAAGGATCTATCCGTGCTCCACAATGGAGAGGTGGAGGAGTTGTATTTGGTCCTACACCAGATAGAAACTATAAATTAAAAATGAACAGAAAAGTAAGACGTTTAGCACTTAAATCTGCTTTAAGTCAAAAAGTGATCGATAGTGAATTAACTGTTTTAGATAATATCGCTATGGAAGCTCCAAAGACAAAAGCAATGATCAAAGTGTTAGAAAACTTAGAAGCTAACAGAAAAACATTAATCGTTATGGATGAAGTTGATGAAAACGTAGCTTTATCAGCAAGAAATATTCCAGGTGTTAAAGTTATTAATTCAAAAGGACTTAACGTATATGATATCTTAGATAGCACTAAGTTAGTAATGACTGAAGGAGCTATCAAAGCTGTTGAGGAGGTATTGGCATAATGGCACATATTACAGATGTTTTAAAGAAACCAGTACTTACTGAAAAATCTTTATTGTTACAACAAAACGAAAACAAATATACATTTGATGTAGATTTAACTGCTAATAAAACTGAAGTTAAAGTTGCAGTTGAAAAAATGTTTGATGTTAAAGTTGAAAGTGTAAACATTATGAATGTGAAACCTAAAACAAAAAGAATGGGTAGATACGTTGGTAAAACAAAAAGAAGAAGAAAAGCTATTGTTAAATTAAAAGAAGGATATTCAATCAATTTATTTGGTGAAGAATAATTGGAAGAACTATTGGAATGAACTCCATTCCAGATAAGAAAAATAAGGAGGAAATCAGATGCCTATTAAAGTATATAAGCCTACAACTAATGGACGTCGTAATATGACATCTTTGACTTATGAAGAAATTACAACAAATAAGCCTGAGAAATCATTAACAGTTCGTTTATCAAAAACTGGTGGGCGTAATAATCAAGGTGTCATCACTACTCGTCATCATGGTGGTGGACATAAACGTTTATATCGTATTATTGATTTTAAACGTAATAAAGATGATATTGTTGGAAAAGTTGCAACAATTGAATATGATCCAAACAGATCTGCAAATATTGCATTAATTCACTATGTAGATGGTGAAAAAAGATATATTTTAGCTCCTAAAGGATTAGAAGTTGGAATGAAAATTGTTTCTGGTGAAAATGCAGATATTATTGTTGGTAATAGCTTACCAATGGGAAATATGCCTGAAGGTACAGTTATCCACAATATTGAAATGCATCCAGGAAAAGGTGGACAAATCGCTAGATCTGCTGGTGTGTCTGCTCAAATCTTAGGTAAAGAAGGAAAATATGTAACTGTAAGATTAGCTTCTGGTGAAGTAAGAAAATTCTTAGCAGTTTGTAGAGCAACAGTTGGTGTTGTTGGAAATGAAGATCATGGATTAGTTAACATTGGTAAAGCTGGTCGTAATAGATGGAAAGGTATTAGACCTACAGTTCGTGGTTCTGTTATGAACCCTAATGATCACCCTCATGGTGGTGGTGAAGGTAGAACTTCAATCGGTCGTAAAGCACCAATGACTCCATGGGGTAAAAAAGCTCTTGGAGTTAAAACTAGAGATAGTAAAAAAGCTTCAAATAAATTAATCGTACGTCGTCGTAACGGTAAATAAGAAGGAGGGTTATAGAATATGGCAAGAAGTTTAAAAAAAGGTCCATTCGTGGATGAACACTTAATGAAAAAAGTAGAAGCATTAAATGCTGCTAACAAAAAAGAAGTCATTAAAACATGGTCAAGACGTTCTACAATCTTCCCACAATTTATTGAACATACGTTCGCAGTTTATAACGGAAGAGAACATATCCCAGTATATGTTACTGAAGATATGGTTGGACATAAATTAGGAGAATTTGCTCCTACAAGAACTTATCATGGTCATGATGCTGATGATAAAAAGTCTGGTAAATAGAAAGAGAGGAGAAAATAAACATGGAAGCAAGAGCTCAAGCTAAAATGATTCGTGTTTCACCTCAAAAAGCAAGATTAGTTGTTGACTTGGTAAGAGGGAAGCAAGTAAAAGAAGCACTTGGAATCTTAGAATTCGTTAATAAAAGTGCAACTCCTGCAATCATTAAAGTCGTTAAATCTGCTGCACAAAACGCTGTATTCAATGAAGGTGCAGAAGAAGATAAATTATACATCAAAGAAATTTATGTGGATGAAGGTCCTACATTAAAAAGATTCCGTGCAAGAGCAAAAGGAAGCGGAACTCAAATTTTAAAAAGAACAAGCCACATCACTTGTGTGGTTGCTGAAAGATAGGAGGGCAAAGTATGGGTCAAAAAGTAAGTCCAGTAGGATTACGTGTTGGTGTTAACCGTAATTGGAATTCAAGATGGTACGCTAATGATAAAGACTTTGCTTCATTATTACATGAAGATATTAAAATTCGTGAATTCTTATATGCAAAGTTAAAAGGCGCTTATGTCGCTAACATTGAAATTGAAAGATCTAAAAATCGTGTAAGCATCTATGTTCATACATCTCGTCCAGGTGTTGTTATTGGAAAAGATGGTGAAGCTGTTGATGCTTTAAGAAAAGAAGTTGCAAAAATGGTTAATGGTAAACAAGTGTTTATCAATATCGTTGAAATTAAAAATCCAGATGTTGTTGCTCAACTTGTAGCAAACAAGATTGCTGAACAATTAGAAAACCGTGCTTCATTTAGAACAGTTCAAAAAAGAGCTATTCAAGCTGCAATGAGAGCTGGTGCTAAAGGAATCAAAACAGCTGTTTCAGGACGTTTAGGTGGTGCTGATATGGCAAGAACTGAAGGTTATTCTGAAGGTGTTGTACCTCTTCATACATTAAGAGCTGACATTGATTATGCGACTGCTGAAGCTGACACAACTTATGGAAAATTAGGAGTAAAAGTTTGGATTTGTAAGGGAGAAATTCTTCCTGCAAAGAAGAAAGGGGATAAATAATCATGTTGATGCCTAAGAGAACTAAATATAGAAGACCTCATAGAATCAAATATGAAGGTAAAGCTAAAGGTGGAACTCAAGTTTCTTTTGGTGAATATGGATTACAAGCTTTAGAAGGTGCTTGGATTACTTCAAGACAAATCGAAGCAGCTCGTATTGCTATGAACCGTTATATGAAACGTGGTGGGCAAGTTTGGATTAGAATCTTCCCTCATTTAGCTAAAACAAAGAAACCTCTTGAAGTCCGTATGGGTTCAGGTAAAGGTGCTCCAGAAGAATGGGTAGCAGTTGTAAAAACAGGTCGCGTTATGTTCGAAGTTGCTGGTGTAGAAGAAGAAGTTGCAAGAGAAGCATTAAGACTTGCATCTCACAAATTACCAGTGAAATGTAAGATTATTGGAAGAGGTGAGTAATTGTGACAGTTCAAGATATTAGAAATACAGAAACTCAAGAATTACTTAACAAAGTAGAAGAGTACAAAAAAGAATTATTTGGATTAAGATTCCAACAAGCAACAGGACAATTAGAAAATACTGCTCGTATTAGAACAGTTAGAAAAAATATCGCAAGAATTAAAACAATTATTAGAGAAAGAGAATTAAACAAATAGAAGGAGTAGACTATGGAAAGAAATAATCGTAAGGTTTATACTGGAACAGTTGTTTCTACAAAAATGGATAAAACAATTACTGTTTTAGTTGAAACTCATGTAAAACACAAAAAATACGGAAAACGTGTTAAATCTTCTAAAAAGTTTAAGGCTCATGATGAAGAAAATATTGCTAGAGATGGAGATGTTGTTAAAATTATGGAAACTCGTCCATTATCAGCAACTAAACGTTTCCGTTTAGTAGAAATTGTAAAGAAAGCAGAAATTATTTAATAAGAAGAATCTGAAAGGAGGTCACTTGAATGATCCAGAATGAAAGCAGATTAAAAGTTGCTGACAATACAGGAGCAAAAGAAGTACTAGTAATTAGAAACCTTGGTGGTTCAAATAGAAAATTTAGTAACATCGGTGATGTAGTCGTAGCGACAGTAAAACAAGCGACTCCAGGTGGTACAGTTAAAAAAGGTGAAGTTGTAAAAGCTGTTATCGTAAGAACAAAATATGGTGTAAACCGTGATAATGGTTCATACATTAAATTTGATGATAATGCTTGCGTTATTATTAAAGATGATAATTCACCTAGAGGAACTCGTATCTTTGGACCGGTAGCAAGAGAGTTAAGAGATGCAGATTTCATGAAAATCGTATCATTAGCTCCTGAGGTATTATAGGAGGAAACGAGAAGATGAAATTACGTGTAGGTGATACAGTTCAAGTTATCGCTGGTAGCGATAAAGGGAAAACTGGAGAAATTATTCAAATTCTAAGAAAAGAAGATAGAGTGATTGTTGAAGGTGTGAATATGGTAACAAAACACATCAAACCTTCACAAGCTGATCCAGAAGGTGGTATTGTAACAAGAGAAGCACCTATTCATGTTTCTAATGTTGCATATTATGATTCAAAAGCAAAACAAGCTGTAAAAATTGGTTATGCTTTTGATGAAGACGGTAAAAAATATCGTATCAATAAAAAAACAGGTAAAGCATTAGATAAAACTACAAAGAAGAAAAAGTAATCGGAAGGAGGTTAAATAATGAACCGACTAAAGGAACGTTATGAAAATGAAATTGTTAAGTCATTAATGACTAAATTTAATTATAGTTCTGTAATGCAAGTTCCTGCTATGGAAAAAATTGTTATCAACATTGGTGTTGGTGATGCAGTTAGCAACTCTAAATTATTAGATGAAGCTGTTGAAGAATTAACTTTAATTTCAGGACAAAAACCAGTGATTACGAGAGCTAAAAAATCAATTGCTGGATTTAAATTACGTGAAGGAATGCCAATTGGTTGCAAAGTCACTTTACGTGGAGAAAGAATGTATGAATTCTTAGATAAATTAATCAGTATTTCTTTACCTCGTGTAAGAGATTTTAGAGGAGTACCAAAGAATTCTTTTGATGGAAGAGGAAATTACACTTTAGGTGTTAAAGAACAATTAATTTTCCCTGAAATCAATTTCGATAAAGTAAACAAAATCAGAGGAATGGATATTGTATTCGTAACAACTGCTAAAACTGATGAAGAAGGTCATGAATTATTAGCACAATTAGGAATGCCATTCCATAAATAAGGAGGACTTAATTAATGGCTAAAACATCAATGAAAGTTAAACAACAACGTCCTCAAAAATACAAAGTTCGTGAATATACAAGATGCGAACGTTGTGGACGTCCACATGCAGTAATTAAAAAATTCAAATTATGCCGTATTTGCTTCAGAGAATTAGCTTATAAAGGTGAAATTCCTGGTGTTAAAAAAGCAAGCTGGTAATCAAATCATCCAAATGGAAGGAGGACATTTCAAATGACAGATCCAATTGCAGATATGTTAACAAGAATTCGTAATGCGAATCAACAACGTCATGATGAAGTTGTGGTTCCTGCATCAAAATTAAAAGTGCAATTAGCTGAAATTTTGAAAAACGAAGGATTTATTAAAGGATATAAAGTTGAAGGTGAAGGTGTCATTAAAAACATTGTCATCACTTTAAAATATAAAGGAAACGATAGAGTTATCACTGGGTTAAAAAGAGTTTCTAAACCTGGTCTTCGTCAATATGCCAAAGTTAATGAAATTCCTAAGGTATTAAATGGTTTAGGAATCGTTGTATTATCTACTTCTCAAGGATTAATGACTGATAAAGAAGCAAGAGCTAAACAAATCGGTGGAGAAGTATTAGCATATATCTGGTAATAAAATAAGAAAACAGGAGGTGTAACTGATGTCTCGTGTAGGTAATAAGATTATCAACGTACCTGAAGGTGTAAAAGTGGAAATTGCTGCTGATAATACTGTCACAGTTACAGGTGCAAAAGGGACTTTAGTCAGACAGTTTTCACCATTGATTAATATCAATATGGATGAAAACACAATTACAGTAAGCAGAACAAGTGAACAAAAGCATGTAAAACAATTACACGGTACAACAAGAGCTTTACTTGCCAATATGATCGAAGGTGTACACAACGGTTATAAAAAAGAGTTAGAAGTTGTTGGTATTGGATACCGTGCTCAAATGCAAGGTAATAAATTAGTATTAAATGTTGGATATTCTCATCCAGTTGAAGTTGAAGGTGAAGAAGGAGTTAAAATTGAAACTCCATCTCAGACATCAATTATTGTATCAGGAATCTCTAAAGAAAGAGTTGGAGAAATTGCAGCAAGAATTAGAGCTGTGAAGAAACCTGAACCTTATAAAGGAAAAGGTATCAAATACGTTGATGAAAGAATTATTAGAAAAGAAGGTAAAACTGCTGGTAAAAAGTAGTTAATGAAATAAGGAAGGAGCTATTATCATGGCTAAAACTATGTCAAGAAACGATTTACGTAAAAAACGTCATGCAAGAGTTCGTAGAAAAATCAGTGGAACTCCTGAATGTCCTCGTTTAAATGTATTCCGTTCAAGCTCTCATATCCATGCACAAATCATTGATGATGTCAATGGAGTGACTTTGGTTGCTGCATCTTCAGTAGATATGAAATTAGCAAACGGTGGAAATGTT
Source organism: Clostridium sp. AUH-JLR23 (assembly GCF_964238065.1). Classification (NCBI taxonomy): domain Bacteria; kingdom Bacillati; phylum Bacillota; class Clostridia; order Eubacteriales; family Clostridiaceae; genus Clostridium; species Clostridium sp. AUH-JLR23. Next base: position 6,764 of record NZ_CAXSKY010000029.1, on the reverse strand, counting down.
GAAGCTGCTACACAGGTTGGTACTGAAATTGCAAAGAGAGCTATCGCCAAAAATATTGAAAATGTAGTATTCGATCGTGGTGGATATATTTATCATGGTCGTGTGAAAGCACTAGCTGAAGCTGCTAGAGAAGCTGGATTAAAATTCTAATAGGAGGTTAAAGAATGGAACAACGTAAACCAAGAGAAAATGGACCAAGAAGAAATGGACCAAGAAGAAATGGACCAAGAAGAAATGGACCAAGAGTTGAAAAAGAATTCGAAGAACGTGTTGTCACAATTAACCGTGTAACTAAAGTTGTTAAAGGGGGACGTAAATTCCGCTTTGCTGCATTAGTAGTTATCGGTGATAAAAAAGGTCGCGTTGGATTTGGAACAGGTAAAGCTAACGAAGTACCTGATGCTATTAGAAAAGCATCTGAAGCAGCTAAAAGAAATGTTATTAATGTACCAATTATTCATGGAACAATTCCTCATGAAATCAATGGTATGTATGGATCAGGACATGTATTCTTAAGACCTGCATCTGAAGGTACTGGAATCATTGCTGGTGGACCAGTTCGTGCTGTTGTTGAATTGGCTGGATATTCAGATATTATTTCTAAATCAATTGGTTCAAGAACTCCAATCAACATGGTTCGTGCAACTGTAGAAGGTTTAAAATTATTAAAAACTGTTCAACAAGTTGCTGAATTAAGAGATAAAAAAGTTGAAGAAATTTACGGATAGGAGGAGCGTAAGAAATGGCAGAAAAAAATACAGTTATCATTACGCTTGTAAAAAGTCCAATTGGTGCTAAAAAGAATCAAAAGGATACTCTTAAAGCGTTAGGTTTAACAAAAATGCACAAATCAGTTGAAAAAGTAAATAGCGAAACGATTCAAGGTATGATTAATACTGTTAGCCACCTTGTTAAAGTTGAAGAAAGTAAGTAGGAGGTGTAAAAATGAAATTACACGAATTACAATACACTGAAGGAGCACGTAGAAATAGAAAACGTGTTGGACGTGGAACAAGCTCAGGACATGGTAAAACTTCTGGTAGAGGTCAAAAAGGTGCTGGAGCTAGAAGTGGTGGAGGAAAAAAACCTGGATTTGAAGGTGGACAAACACCATTATTCATGCGTTTACCAAAACGTGGTTTCACAAACTTCAATAGAGTTGAATATGCTATTGTTAATGTAGAAGATTTAAATAAATTTGAAGCAGGTAGTGTTGTAGATATGGCTGCTTTAAAAGAATGTGGTTTAATTAAAAAAGAATTAGATGGTTTAAAAGTTTTAGGTAATGGAAAGTTAGAAGTTGCTTTAACTGTTAAAGCAAAGAAATTCTCAAAGTCAGCCATTGCTGCAATTGAAGCTGCAGGTGGAAAAACTGAGGTGATCTAGGATGTTAAACTTTTTTAAGAATGTTTTTAAAAAAGGAGAATTACGTCGTAGAATCATGTTTACACTTGGTATGTTGTTTGTATTCCGTTTGGGTGCTGCTATTACAATTCCATCAATTAATGCTGATGCAATTACAGCTTCAGCAGCTAATAGTGGTATCCTAGGAATTATGAACATGTTAGGTGGAGGAATGTTAGAGAGATTTTCTATATTTTCATTAGGAATTTCTCCATATATTACAGCATCTATTATTATTGAATTATTATCAATGGATGTTATTCCAGTATTAGCTCAATGGCAAAAAGAAGGAAATACTGGTAAAAAGAAAAAAGATAGAGTGACACGATATGTTACACTCGTCTTGGCTGCTATTCAAGGTGGATCATTAACATATGCATTTGATAATATGTATGGAATTCTTGGTTCATCATCATTGTGGAATTATGCTTATGTAGTTCTTGTTATGATAGCAGGAAGTATGTTGGCTATGTGGATGGGTGATCAAATCACTCAAAAGGGTGTTGGAAACGGAACATCATTATTGATTTTCACAGGTATTGTGGCAAGTTTACCAACTAACTTTATTACAACATTCAACAATTTGGTTTCATTTGATAAGGGAACACAGACAATGATTTTAGGAATTTTGTGGTATGCATTGTTTGTCATTGTATATTTAGCAATTGTTATCTTTGTAGTGTTTAACGAAGGTGCAGTTAGAAAAATACCAATTATGTATGCAACAAATTCTAATCCAACAATGAGAACAAAAGATACGACACATATGCCTATTAAGATTAATAGTTCAGGTGTATTGCCAGTTATCTTTGCTGCATCTGTATTAGCAGCTCCAAGAACAATCATTAGTTTTATGGATTCAAATAATATAACGCGAACTATTGATACCATTTTGAATTATCAGGAACCATTTGGTTTTTGCTTATATCTTCTTATGATAGTTTTATTTGCATTCTTCTATTCTAATTTACAAATTGATGCACATAAGATTAGCAATGATTTAAAGAAAAATGGTGGATCAATTCCTGGCGTAAGAACTGGTTTAGATACAGAAAAATTCATAAGTACGGTTTTAAATAGAGTAACTGTTGTCGGATCAATCTTCTTAGTTATTGTTGCGGCAATTCCTATCATAACACCAGTTATTTGGTCACAAACTTCTAATGCTGCTTTGACATTAGGAGGAACTGGATTGATTATCATTACAGGTGTTGCTCTTGAAACAACAAGACAGATTAAAACTTTAATTACTCGTAAAGAGTATCATGGATATATTAGAAAATAGTATAATAAAAGAGGTGTAGAAAAATGAACATTATTTTAATGGGGCCTCCTGGTGCTGGTAAAGGGACTCAAGCTGAAAGACTTGTTAAAAAATACGGTTTAACACAAATATCTACTGGCGATTTATTTAGAAAAGCTTTACGTGAACAAACAAAGTTTGGTGTAATTGCTAAATATTTCATGCAATTTGGGCACCTTGTACCAGACGATTATACGATTGAAATGCTTAGGGAATATTTAAGTGAAAACACTTTTGAAAATGGTTTTATCTTAGATGGATTCCCTAGAACAATAGTTCAAGCGAGAGAACTTGAAAGTATTGCGAAAGAATTTGATTTTACAATTGATGCAATTATAAATTTAGACATTCCAGTTGAAAAATTAATCACAAGATTGTCTGGTAGAAGAACTTGCAAAAATTGTGGAGCAACATTCCATGTTGAATTTAATCCACCTAAAGTTGAAGGTGTTTGTGACAAATGTGGTGGAACTTTGTATCAAAGAGAAGATGAGAGCGAAGAAGCTGTCAAAATTAGACTTGATACGTATAACAAACAAACTCGACCTTTGATTGATTATTATACAATGAAAGGTACAATCATTAATATTAACGGTGACCAACCTATGGAAGACGTCTTTAAAGACATTGAAAAAAGCTTGGAGGGTAAATAATGATTGTCACAAAAGACCAAAGAGAAATTGAGTTGATGCGTGAGGCTGGTCGCATTGTGGCACTTGTTCATAGTCACTTAAAAGAATTTATTAAACCTGGAATCACAACCATGGAAATTAATAAATTCTGTGAAAAGATTATACGTGATGCTGGTGCAACACCATCATTTTTGAACCTATATGGTTTTCCAGGAGCAGTATGTACTTCAATTAATGAAGTTGTTGTTCATGGGATTCCTGATCATAGAAAACTTAAAGATGGTGATATTATCTCAGTGGATGTAGGTGCATGTTATAAGGGCTATCATGGTGATAGTGCTTGGACATATGCTGTAGGGCAGATTAGTGATGATGCTGCTCATCTTATGAAAGTGACTGAAGAAGCACTTTATGCAGGTTTAGCACAAGTCAAACCTGGTAATCGTTTATCCGATATATCTCATGCTGTTCAAACATATCTAGAAAATCATGGATGTTCAACTCCAAGAGATTATACAGGTCATGGAATTGGCACAAAAGTTCATGAAGATCCTGCTGTTCCTAATTATGGAGCACCAGGAAAAGGACCTAGATTAAAAGAGGGAATGACTTTAGCAATAGAACCAATGGCTCATCTAGGAAGATGTGAAACTGATGTCTTAGATGATGATTGGACTGTTGTAACAAGAGATAGATCTCTCGCAGCTCATTATGAACATACTATTGTCATTACAAGTGATGGGTATGAGATTTTGACAAAACTTTAAAAGGGAGTTATAATCAATGGCAAAAAAAGATGACGTTATTGAAGTAGAAGCAACTGTCCTTGAAACATTACCTAATGCAATGTTTAAGGTTGAGTTGGAAAATGGAGCGGTTATTATGGCTCACGTTTCTGGTAAAATCCGTATGAATTACATTCGCATTTTACCGGGGGATAAAGTAACCGTAGAGATTTCTCCATATGATTTAACACGTGGGCGAATCACATTTAGACATAAGTAGAAAATCTTCCCAAAGGAGGTAAAGATTAAGATGAAAGTAAGACCATCTGTAAAACCAATATGCGATAAATGCAGAGTAATTAAACGTAAGGGTAGAGTAATGGTAATCTGTGAAAACCCTAAACACAAACAAAGACAAGGTTAATAGGAGGAGAAACAATGGCTCGTATAGCAGGTGTTGATATCCCACGTGATAAACGTGTGGTAGTTTCTTTAACTTATATCTATGGTATCGGTTTATCAACAGCTCAAAAAATTTGTGCTGCAACTGGAATCAGTGAAGATGTAAGAGTTAAAGATTTAACAGAAGAAGAAGAAGGAAAACTTAGAAAAGAAGTAGAAAATTATAAAGTTGAAGGAGATCTTCGTAGAGAAGTTGCATTAAATATTAAACGTTTAATGGAAATTGGATGCTATAGAGGAATCCGTCATCGTAAAGGACTTCCAGTACGTGGACAAAAAACAAAAACAAATGCTCGTACTCGTAAAGGTAAAGCTCGTCCAATTGCTGGTAAGAAAAAATAGGAGGTTGAACGAAAATGGCAAGAAACAATACTCGTGGTAAAAGACGTGTTAAAAAGAATATAGCAAAAGGTGTCGCACATGTACATTCAACTTTCAATAACACAATTGTTACTGTAACTGATGAACATGGGAATGTAATCACTTGGTCAAGTGCTGGAGCACTTGGTTTCAAAGGATCAAGAAAATCAACTCCATATGCTGCGCAAATGGCTGCTGAAGCTGCTGCAAAAGCATCAATGGATCATGGTATGAAAACTGTTGACGTCTGTGTTAAAGGACCAGGACCAGGACGTGAAGCTGCAGTAAGAGCTTTACAAGCTGCTGGATTAGAAGTAACTTCAATTAATGATGTTACACCAATTCCACATAATGGTTGTCGTCCACCAAAACGTCCTCGTGGATAATGAAGTAAAAAAGTAGTTATTTCTAAGTGAGGAGGGAAATAATGCAAAAGTTCGAAAAAGCAAATTTTAATGTCGCAGAATATGATGAAACAGATTTCTATGGTAAGTTTGTTATTGAACCTTTAGAAAGAGGTTTCGGAACAACTTTAGGAAATGCATTACGTAGAGTTTTGTTATCATCTATTCCTGGATGTGCAGTTCACGCAATTAAAGTTCAAGGAGCAATCCATGAATTTTCTGCAGTTGATGGTGTCGTTGAAGATGTCACTTCAATTATCTTAAACATTAAAAAATTGGTTTTTGCAATTGATGGTGATGATGATGTAACTATGGTAATTGATGTCAAGGGACCAGCTGTTGTTACTGGTGCTGACATTCAATGTCCATCAAATGTAACTATGATTTCAAACGATATGGAAATTGCCCATGTTGCTGAAGGTGCACATTTCTATATGGAAATGTATGCTCATAAAGATCGTGGTTACATGAGTGCTGATCAGAACAAAAAGATGATCAACACAATTGGTGTTATTGCAACTGATTCTATTTATTCACCAGTTGTAAAAGTAGCTTATAATGTTGAACCTACACGTGTTGGACAGAGTGCAAAATATGATCAGTTAACTTTAGAAGTTACAACTGATGGATCTATCCAACCACATGAAGCTTTAGCATTAGCTGCTAAAATTTTAGTGGAACACTTAAATATGTTTGTTGAATTAACTGATATGGCAATGAACATGGAAGTTATGAGTGAAACTGAAGAAGACACAAGTAATAAAGTATTAGATATGACTATTGAAGAATTAGACTTATCTGTACGTTCATATAATTGCTTAAAAAGAGCTGGTATTCAAACAGTTCAAGAACTCGCTTCTAAGAGTGAAGACGATATGATTAAAGTGAGAAACTTAGGTAAGAAATCACTTAAAGAAGTAAAAGAAAAATTAATCGAATTAGGTTTAGGTTTTAAACAAGTTGATTAATAATAGAATAAATATTTTGGAAGGAGCACTAATTTATGGCACACAATAGAAAATTAGGGCGTGTATCATCTCATAGAAAAGCAATGTTACGTAACTTAGCTACAGATGTTATCATGTATGGAAAAATCGAAACAACAGTAACGAGAGCAAAAGAAGTTCGTTCAATCGTTGACGAATTAATTACTTTAGGAAAACGTGGAGATTTACATGCAAGAAGACAAGCAGCACAAGTATTACAAGATGTTGTTGATCCTGCTACTGGTAAAACTGCTGTTCAAAAATTATTTGATGAAGTTGCACCAAAATATGCAGATAAAAATGGTGGATACACTCGTGTTTTAAAAACATATAATCGTAAAGGTGATAATGCACCAATGGCAGTTATTGGTTTATTCTAAAAAAGTGATGGATTCATCACTTTTTTTATATTATTATAGGAATTTGGTTTCGTTTGGTTGATAAACGCTTAAAGCAAATATTAACAATGAGCAAAATAAAAAGTAATG
>NZ_CAXSKY010000028.1:0-15726 GCF_964238065.1 Clostridium sp. AUH-JLR23 | reverse complement strand
AGATAGTAGGCAACTGCGAAAATAGCACGCTGCCAGTCCATGTGAGGGAATAGTCATTCTATTCCCTTTCTTTTTTTATTTTGTATACAGAAAGAGGACTACCTTGTCTCATCTGGTGGTTCTTTTTTATGATATATTTAATGATAATCATCAAATATTAAAATGATGATCAACTTAAATAATATTTATTTATATTAGTTTAAATGATAAATTGAAAGACTCAAGTTATACTTATATAGAAAAAATATGTGATTTTTATAACTTTTTATATAAAGCAAAAGTATCTAAAAACTTAATAAATGTTAATATAGAATTTAAATTCCTTTTTAAAATATTTACAAAACACTTGTTATAGTGTTTTTATTTTTACAATTCTTTACAAAATGAAGATATTTAACTGAATTTTATAAATGCTATACTTTACTCGCTAAGGAGGAAGTATGAAAATGAAAAATAAATTTTTTAAATTGGGGATGAGTGCTCTTGTTGCAGCAACATTTTTAACAGGATGCGCTGAAGAAAGCACACAAGCAAAGGTTGATTTAAATTCAATGACAATTGAAGAAATTACAGAAAAAGCAAAAGAAGATGGAGAAGTCAATTCTGTTGGAATGCCTGATACATGGGCTAACTGGGTTGAAACATGGACAGAACTTGAAGATGAATATGGAATTAAACATACGGATACAGATATGTCTAGTGCAGAGGAACTTGCTATTTTTGCAAATGAAGCAAGTGATGCAACAAAAGACATCGGTGATGTTGGACAATCATTTGGGCCAGTTGCAGAAGAACAAGGTGTAACTTTACCTTATAAAACATCATATTGGGATTCAATTCCTGATTGGGCTAAAGATGATAATGGTGATTGGATTATAGGATACTATGGTACAATTACATTTATTACAAATACTGATCTTGTTGATCAAGCACCAAAAAGTTGGCAAGATGTTTTAAATGGAGATTATACATTAACAATTGGAGACGTTTCAGTAGCAACTCAGGCACAAAGTGCATTATTAAGTGCTGCTATCGCTTTTGGTGGTAGTGAAAGCAATATACAGCCAGGTCTAGACTTTTTCAAGACTTTAGCTGAAGAAGATCGATTAGATATGGGAGACACAAGTGTTGCACGTTTAGAAAAAGGTGAAATAGAAGTTGCAGTTTTATGGGATTACAATTCATTAGGATATCGTTCACAAATCTTAGAAAATAATGCCAATGCTCATTTTGAAGTATCAGTACCAACAGATGGAGCTATTCAAAGTGGATATTGTACAATTATTAATGCCTATACAAAACGTCCTTACGCTGCTGCATTAGCAAGGGAATATATTTTATCTGATGAGGGACAGATTAATTTAGCTAAAGGTTATGCGCGTCCAATTCGTGATGATGTAGAATTACCAGAAGATGTAAAGGCAATGCTTTTACCAGATGAACAATATAAAAATGCACGCTTTATTGAAGATCAGGAAGCTTGGGATCAAGCTGTGTCAGATTTATCAACATCTTGGCAGGAGGAAGTTGTTGCTTATGCACAATAATAAAGTTGTATTTGTTTTATTAGATGGATTACAGAGTGAATATGCTAGAGAGCATTTAGGTTATTTAGAACATTTATGTGAACATAAAAAGGCGGCTAAATATGAAGTGCTAGGTGAATTACCTAGCGCTTCACGCCCTATGTACGAAACAATTTTTACTGGATTACCAGTATATGAACATGGAATTACAAATAATAATATATGTCGATTATCTAATCAAATCCATATATTTGAATTACTTAAACAGAATCATAAAAAAAGTCTAGCATTAGCATATTATTGGATTAGTGAGCTCTATTTATCAGCACCATTTAATAAGTTTCAAGATGTCTATCATCATGATCCAAAGTCTTATATAGACCAAGGTTTTTTCTATTATGAAGACACTTATCCAGATAATCATTTATATGCATTATCATCAAGTTTAATGTCACATGATCAATATGATTTTGTGTTTATACATCCAATGGGTATCGACGATGCAGGCCATAAATATGGTGCAGGTTCACAAGAATACGCGCAAGCAGTTATTCAAAATGATAAACTCCTTTCAACATATATTCCACAATGGATTAAAGATGGGTATAGTGTTGTGGTAGGTGCAGATCATGGAATGAGTGAAAATGGTTATCATGGTGGTAATAGTCATCAGCAACGCACCACAGCATTATATATTATTGATCAACGCATTGTGAATGGGTATCATTCACAAGTTCTCACAACATTAGAGTTTGCGCCGTTACTTTGTTATTTATTGGATATTCAAGCAACTGAAAAAATGAAACCTTTGGAGGTGAAACGTATTCATGAAAGCAAAAAAGAACTATAAATTTTATCTGTTCGCTTTATTACCCTTTTTTATCATTGTCTTATTATTTGAAATATTACCATTAATTAATATTGTGATAGAAAGTTTTTCAAAGACAGGTGGTGGAGGTTTTACTCTAGACCATTTTGTTAAAATTTTTAGTACACGTCTATATCAACAGTCTATTTATAACAGTTTATGGATATCTATTTTTTCAGCTGTTGTTGGTATATTTATTGCATTTATTGGTGCAAAAGCAGCACATAATGCCAGTCCTAAAATAAGAAATGCTTTCACTTCAGTATTAAATATTACAAGTAATTTTGCTGGAGTTCCATTAGCTTTTGCTTTTATGATTTTATTAGGAAATGTTGGTATATTAACATTAATTGGAAAAAATTATGGAATAGAATTTTTGGCTAATTATGATCTATATACAATTAATGGTTTGTTATTAACTTACATTTATTTCCAAATTCCATTAGGAACTTTATTGATGCTTCCTATTTTTTCAGGATTAAGAAAAGAATGGAAAGAAGCTGTAGGATTATTAGGTGGAAACAGTTTTCACTATTGGTTTAAAGTTGCAATACCATCATTATTACCAAGTATATTAGGAACATTTTCAGTTTTATTTGCCAACTCATTAGCGGCTTATGGAACAGCATATGCATTGTTGAGTAATAATATTTCTCTATTACCAATTCGTATTTCTCAACAATTTGTTGGTGAAGTTGTTCAAAATCAAGAATTTGGTTGTGCTCTTTCATTGGTCATGATGGCTTTAATGGTTATTTCAGTTTTAATTACAAATAAATTACAAAAGAAATCAGGTGGTGTCCAATGAAATTAAAAACACAATTATGGGATGGATGTATTTTATTTATTATCGCAGCATTTTTAATTATACCATTAGCTTTAACTTTCTTATATTCTGTTTTTACAGCATGGATGGATATTTTACCAACTGGTTTTACTCTTAGCTTCTATTCAGAAATATTAACAGATGGAGCTTTTATTAATTCATTATTAAGATCTTTAGTTATTTCTTTTGTGCCAGTGTGTATTTGTAGTTTGGCTATATTATTAGTTCTTTATGTGACAACATTATATATGCCAAAATTAGAAAAGTATATTGAAATTTTATGTAATATTCCATATGCCATTCAAGGTGTTATTTTAGCAGTAGGTATAATTTCACTATATTCAGGTAAACCCGGCTTTTTATCAAATCGTCTTTTTCTTTTAGTAGGAGCTTACTGTATCATTATATTACCATATACATTTAGAGGTTTAAAAAATACAATTGGCGCATTAAATGTGAAATGTGTTGTAGAAGCTGCACAGGTGTTAGGATGCTCTCAACTTCATGCCTTCTTTGCAATTATTATTCCACAAATGAAAAATGGAATTATTTCAACAATGATGTTAGCTTTTACAATGTTATTTGCAGATTTCGTCGTTGTTAATATGATTGCTGGAAGTGCGTTTAGAACAGCAGGTATTTATTTATATCAAACAATGTCAAAATCAGGACAATTATCAAGTGCAATTATCGTTATTCTTTTTATTACAACATTTATCATTTCAACATTAACATTAATGATTCAAAATAAAGCAGTCACAAAGAGGGGGAAAAATTAATGGCATACATTGAATTTAGAGATATATGCAAAAGCTACGATGGTGAAAATCAAGTTTTAAAAAATATTCATTTAGATGTAGAAAAAGGTGAATTAGTTACATTACTTGGACCAAGTGGTTGTGGAAAATCTACATTATTACGATCTTTAGCAGGATTAGAGCAGATTAATTCAGGGAGAATTATATTAGATGGTAAAGATATTACAGATGTACCAGTTCAAAAACGTGGCATAGGGATGGTTTTTCAACAATACTCATTATTTCAAAATATGAATGTAGAAGAAAATATTGCCTTTGGTTTAAAAATCGCAAAAGTAGATAAAAATCAGATAGCTCAAAAAGTACAGCGTGCTATTGAAATGGTAGATTTGGTAGGAAAAGAAAAAAGTTATCCGAGTCAATTATCTGGTGGACAACAACAACGTGTAGCTATCGCAAGGGCAATCGTTATGGAACCAAAAGTTCTATTATTAGATGAACCATTAAGTGCAATTGATGCAAAATTAAGACGTGAGTTACAGGAAAAAATCAAACGTGTACAAAAAGAGTTAAAAATTACAACTATATTTGTAACACATGATCAAGATGAAGCCATGATTATGTCTGATAAAATTCATTTAATGAATGGTGGAATCATTGAACAAAGTGGAAATCCTGTAGAATTATATACACACCCTGTTTCTAAATTTGCGGCAGAATTTATAGGACATTATAATATATTAGATAATCATCAATTAAAAACATTGCTACCAAAACAAGACTTTGATAATCATTATTATGCAATTAGACCAGAAACCATTTCTATTCAAAATGAACCAATTCAAGATCAAAATGTCTATAGTTTTGAAGCAAAAGTTAGTCACTATATTTCAAGAGGAAATGTTTTACGATATACATTAAATTGTCATGATGTTATTTTAAAATCAGAAACATTGTTTAGAAGTTTTACACTGTTTGATGAAGGACAAAAAGTGTATGTTGGAATTGAGCCACATAATATTCTAGCCATTAGAGAATAAATGAAGACTGTTTAAAGACAGTCTTTTTAGACTATCAAAGGAAATGAAAAAGAATTATAATAGGAGAGGGATGATAAAATATGATAAAACAAAATTTACACACACATTCACTTTATTGTGATGGCAAAAATACAATCGAGGACATGACTTTAGAAGCTATTCAAAAAGGTTTTACGATTTTAGGTTTTTCAGGACATGGGAATTGTCGAGAAATAGATGATTACTCTATGACTGATGATAACACTAAAAAATATATTCAAGATGTCCTTGAAGTCAAAGAAAAATATAAAGATCAGATACATATTTTTTTAGGTATTGAAGAAGATATTTTAGGACAAAGCTTTGAAAAAAATAATCCATATGATTATATTATTGGAAGTGTTCATTTTGTAAAAGCTGGTGAAGAATATTTAGCTGTTGATCAAAGTCAGGAAGTGACGCATAAGATTGTAGATTATTATGGGGATTTTTTAAGCTATGCTCAAAGTTATTATGAAGAAGTGAAAAAGATAGCTTATAGAAGTGATGTAGATATAGTAGGACATATTGATTTACTTACAAAGTTTAATGAGAATGAAGAATTTATTGATTTTGATGATCAGGAATATTTAAAATTAGCATATGAATGTATTGATATGCTTATTGGTCAAAAGAAAATTTTTGAAGTCAATACAGGTGCTATTGCCAGAGGACAAAGAAAAACACCTTATCCACATCATATACTATTAAAATATATTCATGATCATGGTGGGAAAATCTGTCTTAATAGTGACTGTCATCAAAAAGAAATGTTAGATTGTTATTATAAAGAATCTTTAGAATTGATTCAAGATTGTGGTTTTACATCTATGATGGTGTTAACAGATCAAGGATTTATAGAAAAAGATATTCAAGAATTTTTATAAAAATGGAGATAAATAATGGAACAGAATTTTAATTTACATACGCATACAACACGCTGTCATCATGCTGTTGGAAAAGATGAACAATATATTCTGGCAGCGATAGAAGCTGGAATGAAAACGATAGGATTTAGTGAGCATATGGCCTATCCTCATGTAGAAATAGCTGCTGAACGTATGTATAATCGAGATGTTCAAGAATATTTACATACGATGTATCAATTAAAAGATAAATATAAAGATCAAATTGAAGTATTAGTAGGCTTTGAAATAGAATATTATGATGATCAAAAAGATTATTTACTTAAAATGAAAGAATGTTGTGATTACATGATTATTGGACAGCATTTCCGCTATTTTGATGGATATAATTATGATTATTTTAATAATGATGAAGATGTCTTGATGTATGCAAATCAAATTCAAAGTGCTTTGGAACTAGGATTAACAAGATATATAGCACATCCAGACTTCTTTATGTTAGGAAGAAGACAATGGACACCAGCATGTGACAAGGCATCACAAATTATTGTTGAAGCGGCTAAAAAATATCATGCTGTTTTAGAAATTAACTTAAATGGTTTAAGATATGGGAAACTCTACTATCAAGATGGTTTGGCATATCCTTATCCACATCCAGAATTCTTTAAACATGTTACAAAAGAAAATAAAGTTTGTTTTGGTTATGATGCCCATCATCCTACAACTTTATTAGAACATCAACGTATAGATATATGCTTGGATCTTTTAAAAGATTATGATTTTAATTTTTTAGAAGATATTCATGAAATATTATGATGATGACTCTGTCATTGTATTATGTGTTATGGGAACTATGTTGTATTCAATAATAAGAAATGTATAAAAGTATTTACATTGTTACAATAAAAATCCTATAATAAATATAAGAACAATGTATGGAGGAATTTAATCATGAAAACATATTTAGCTTTAGATGTTGGTGGAAGTTCAATTAAATATGCTTTAATTCAGGAAGATTCAACAATTTTAGAAAAATCTAGTGTCCCAACACCAATGGATACAATGGATCATTTTGTAGAAACAATAGGTACCATTTATGATCAATACAAAGATCGTATTGAAGGTATGGCTATTTCTATGCCAGGTATTATCAATCCTGAAATAGGTTACGCTTTTACAGGTGGAGCATTACGATATATTGATAAGATGAATATCGTAGATATTTTAAAAGAAAGATGTCCAATCAATATAACGATTGGTAATGATGCAAAATGTGCAGCCAATGCAGAAATTGGATATGGGAATTTGCAGGATATACAAGATGGAGCTGTTGTTATTTTAGGAACAGGGATTGGAGGATGTCTGATCAAAGATCACAAAGTGCATACTGGAAGACATTTTAGTGCTGGAGAGTTTTCTTTTGTGAAAACAAATTGTTTAGATGGTATTAGTTGGGACTATGCATGGTCTACACGTAATGGTATTAAAGGACTATTGGAAAGAGTCCAGGAATTATTAGGAACTAATCAGGAATATACGGGTATAGAAATCTTTGATATGGCTAATGAAGGTAATGAGAAAGTCATTGAAGGTATTAGTCAATTTTGTAAAGAAGTGGCTACTCAAATCTTTAATGTGCATATTATTTTTGATTGTGAAAAAGTTGCGATTGGTGGAGGTATAAGTGCACAACCATTATTAATTGAGTTAATTAATAAACATTTTGATAATATTTTTGATCATTTAGGATTTGATGTTTATAAGCCAGAAATTGTTCCTTGTCATTATCGTAATGATGCCAATTTAATTGGAGCATTATATCAGCATATTCAAACATTTCAATAGATAAGAAAAGACAATGTTCATTTCACAAAGCATTGTCTTTTTTTATCGATATAATAAATCAGATATCCTAAACATAAACCAATAAAATTTGTGATAATGTCAGTAATATCAAAAGTTCTAAATCCAATACAAAATAAGGAAAATATCATCTGTAATGATTCAATACCTATAATTGTCATCAATCCTATGAGCATTGTTTTTATAAATGAATATTGAAAAGACAAAGGGACAAGGAATCCAAAAGGTATAAACATAAATGTATTGAGAATAACATTTGTAATGGCACCACCATAATGATAAATGACATCCCGAAAGGGAAAAGTAAAATTGTGAACAGTAAAATGATGAAAATGATCAAATTGGGCATATTGAAAATCTAAAGGTAATAATGTGACAAATAAGATACCGATGATATATACATAGAGTAAAGTCCTATAAAAAAGGACTTTTTGTTTTTGATACTTTAAATATATAAAATAATAATAAATAGCTATAAAAATAATAATTTCAATAAAAAATTGAATCCAGATGGCAGATGTCCAGTTTCTTTGTGTTATTAACAAAAAATCACCTCATAAAAATATAATGAGAAGTCATATATAATATAAATATTTGATTTTATTGTTAATTATGTTAAATTATGTTGAAAAATAAAGAAATTAATTATATTTATGATATACTGAATATATAAGAACATATATTTATTACATAAAGGAAGGTGAAGGTTATGAAAAAAATATTAAAATTAGCGGTTTGTTTATTTATGATTATGGGCGTTGTTGCCTGTGGAGGAACGTCAACTGAAAAACAGGAAACTGTAGTGAAGAACTTTTTTGATTATTTAAAAGCAGGAGATATTGAAAAGATTTCAACAATATGTACTGATGATAACAGTGACGTTGATGATTTACTTTCAATCATGGAAAGTTTAGAAGAGTACATGGATGTTGAAACATATGGTCAAACATTTGTAGACGAAGCGAATAAGTTTGTTGATCATATTTTTGCCAATTATGTGACTTCATATGAAATTAATAGTGTAGAAGCAGATGGGGATAATTATTTGGTTATTGCTGATATTAAAATGAAAGATTACAATAATATAGATATTGATTCAGATACAACAACTATTATTGATAATTATCAGCAGGAACATTTAGACGAATTAAGTGAGCTAGCAGGTGATCAACAAGCGATGATGGAAAAAGTTTTTGCTGATTTAGCACCAGAAATCTTTGGAGCAATGACAAAGAAGATAGATGAAGCTGAAGCTATTGATACACAATTAAGATTTACTTTAGTTCCAGATGGAGAGAATTGGTTAATTTCTACAATTGAACAAAAAGAAGCATAAAACAACATAACTATAAAAGAAACTATTGAGGCTCTCAATAGTTTTTCTATGCCAGAAAAAGATTTCTCTTCATCAATGAAGTTGATATAATAATAAAACTAGGAGGAATCAGACATGATAAAATGCATTGTATGTGATTTAGATGGGACATTAATAAAAAAAGATGATACTATTGAGGAACGAACTTGTCAGATATTAAAAAAATGTATTGAAAATGGGATAGAGTTTATTATAGCAACTGGTAGAGATATTAATATGGTCATTGATTTTTTAGAGCGTTATCAGTTAGATTGTGATTTGATTTTAAATAATGGAACACAATACTGTAATAAACAACAGACATTCAATGAGATTTATCCAATGGATAATCAAGCATTTCAAAAGATATCTACAATTTTATCATCATATGGTTATTTATTAGCTATCCATACAAATCAAGGGAAATATTCTTTTGTAGATGCAGATGATTTTTGGGATTATCACTATAAATTATTGTTAGCTTCAAAAGATTATAAGGATTCATTACCAAAAAAGACTTTTACAACAAGAGAAGGATATTTAAGAGATTTTCATTATGCTAAGGATGCTCATGAGATCATTCAAAAGAATATTAAAGTTTTAAAAATAGATGCTAGACATCTGGATGCTTACTCTATTCAAGGGGTTAGACAACAACTAAATATAGATGGATTGGACATCTCATCATCTTTTGAAGATAATATTGAAATTACGAGTTCAACGAGTAATAAAGGTAAGTTATTAGAAAAAGTTATTGCAAAAAAGGGATATGCTTATGATGAAGTTGCTGTTTTTGGTGATGGAGAGAATGATCGACATATGTTACAAATGTTTCAATATTCTTTTGCACCTCAAAATGCATCTTCATCAGCTAAGAATGCTGCTCATTATTTGTTGACTTTAACAAATGAAGAAGGAGCTGTTTTTGAAGGATTAGAACAATTACAACAATTAGGTCTTTTAGCGATTTAAAGTTAAAAAATTTCAAGCAATAAAGTTGACGAAAAATGGAAAATTGATTATCATAAATATGGATAAATAAATCCATATTGAATAGGAGGAAAAAAAGTATGGCAAAATTTGTATGTACAGTTTGTGGTTATGTTTATGAAGGAGATGCAGCTCCAGAAAAATGCCCTGTTTGTGGTGTTGGTGCTGATAAATTCGTTGAACAAAGTGGTGAAATGACATGGGCTGCTGAACATGTTGTTGGTGTAGCACAAGGTGTTAGCGAAGATATTATTAAAGATTTACGTGCTAACTTTGAAGGTGAATGTTCAGAAGTTGGTATGTATTTAGCAATGGCTCGTGTAGCTCATCGTGAAGGATATCCTGAAGTTGGTTTATATTATGAAAAAGCAGCTTGGGAAGAAGCAGAACATGCAGCTAAATTTGCTGAATTATTAGGAGAAGTTGTGACTGATTCTACTAAGAAAAATCTTCAAATGCGTGTAGAAGCTGAAAATGGAGCAACTGCTGGTAAAGTTGATTTAGCTAAACGTGCTAAAGAAGCTAACTTAGATGCAATCCATGATACAGTTCATGAAATGGCTAGAGATGAAGCTAGACATGGAAAAGCATTTGCTGGATTATTAAAAAGATATTTTGGAGAATAAGCAAAGAAATCAGTATTGCTAAGCATTACTGATTTCTTTTTTTTTTGAGAAATACAATGGAGATAGTTACAAAAGGTATTATTAAAAGTGGATTAAGAGAATATAATCGTCAAAAATTCAACATGCTCACTCAAAAGATTTAGCTGTTTACTTAGTTGAACATGATCAAATTGTAGGAGGATTGATTGGATATACCCATGGAGATTAGCTTTTTATAAGGTGGTTATGGATTTCACCTTTATTAAGAAGACAAAATAAGGGAACAGAAGTATTATGAAAAGCAGAGGCAGTTGCGAAAGAGAGAGGCTGTCAATATAGTTTTCTAGATACATATGAATTTCAGGCATCAGATTTTTATATGAAATGAGGTTATCAGGAAATCTTCAGTATGGAAGAACATCCTGCAACAGGTAAACACTATTATATGAAAAAATCCCTTATTTAACCCTTATTTAAAATTTTTTTCAAGATATGTTATTTAGCTTGTGATTTGAATTCAATCTATCATATAATATACTTATCGAATAATTATAAATTAAGGGAGGAAATTATGTGAAAAAAAATGGAATTTTAGATGTTAAGTATTCTTTAACACAAATTCTTTACTTTGCATCCTACAGTGCTCTTATGGGATATGCATCTGTATATCTATTAGATCGAGGTGTGTCGAATTCTTTAATTGGAACGACTTTGGCATTGGTTAGTATTATTGCAGTATTTACGCAACCTATGGCAGCCTCAGCAGCTGATAGAAAAGTGATTAGATTACAACCATTAATTATTGTGATATTAGCTTTAGCCGTCATATTGTCATTAGGTCTGTATTTCTTTAAATTACCAACAATAATATTATTATGTGTGTTTGTTGGAGTTGTCACATGTATGATGACAATTCAACCATTATTAAATTCATTAGCATTTCTTTTTGAAAAATATGGTATTGAAGTGAATTATGGATTAGCTAGAGGATTAGGAAGTGCTGCCTATGCCCTTGCATCTGCTGTGCTGGGTTATCTTGTAGAAGATTTTGGAACAAGCATGATTCCATTATTCTATATTATTGGAAATATCTTATTAATTGTCGTTGTCTATACATATGTTGTACCAAAGAATCAAAGACATGTTGTACATCGTGAAGAGAATCAGCATGAAGAAGTTAAACAGGAACAATTATCATTCTTTCAATTTTGTTCAATATATAAAAAATTTATGATTTTTGTTGTGGGTGTTATTTTAGTTTTCTTTACACATACAATTATTAATAATTTCTTTATTCAAGTCATTACTCCTATTGGTGGAACTGAAAGTCAAATGGGAATCGCTGTATTTATTGCTGCAATTGTTGAATTACCAGCTATGGCTATGTTTAATGTTATGCGTAAGAAAATAGATTGTTCAACATTATTAAAAATATCTGTGATTATTTTTGGATTGAAACACTTATTAACTTTTTTAGCAACTAACGTCTTTATGGTTTATGTTGCACAAGTTTTACAAATTGGTGCTTATGCTATCTTTATCCCTGCTAGTGTTTATTATGTTAATGAGGTTATTTCTAAACCAGATCTTGTTAAAGGGCAATCTATGGTTACAGTTGGAATTACAGCCAGTGGTATTATTGCTAACCTTGCAGGTGGAATCTTATTGGATACTATTGGTGTTCATGATTTATTAATGATTGGTGTTGTTGTATCTGTTATTGGAGCTTTGATTGTTTTCATGTCTATTGAAAAGAAAAGAGCTTCTATTGAATAGATCATAACGAGCATAGAGAAATCTATGCTTTTTTTATGCTTGTTAAGCATTATAATGAATAGATTATAAGTATTAGACATTAAAAAAAGACTTTTATATAATAGAAAAGTCAAAGGATGGTGGGGATATGTTTTCAAATCGTGCATTAAAAGAAATGATTGTTCCACTTTTTTTCGAACAATTATTAGTTATGCTAGTAGGGATAGCAGATACTTTTGTTGTCAGCTTTGTGGGAGAGGCGGCTGTATCTGGTGTTTCTTTGGTCAATATGTTTAATACAATTTTTATTTATCTGTTTACAGCATTAGCCTCAGGTGGTGCTGTTATCATCAGTCAGTATATTGGCTGTGAAGATCAAAAAAATACAGTGAAGTCATCCAGCCAGTTGCTTATGTTTTCTACTGTGTTTTCTATTATTATAGCTATTATAACATTGATATTTAATCGTCCATTATTAACGCTTTTATTTGGAAAAGTTGAAAATTCTGTTATGGAAGCTTGTGTAACTTATTTAAGAATATCTGCCTATTCTTATCCAGCCTTGGCTATTTATAATGCTGGAGCTGCACTTTATCGCAGTATTGGAAAAACCAGTACAACGATGTATATTTCTTTGATTTCCAATGTTATTAATGTGGTTGGAAATCTAATTGGCGTTTTTGTTTTGGATGCAGGCGTTGCTGGTGTTGCATATCCTTCTTTAATTGCCAGAACTTTTTCAGCAGTTGCGATTACAGTTCTTTGCTTTTCAAAAAGCCGTTTTGCTCATTACAGTAAAGAATGGATTTTGAAATGGGATGGACCTATGTTAAAAAGAATTTTAAATATTGCGATTCCTAATGGAATTGAAAACGGTATTTTCCAGCTTGTTAAAGTTGCATTAAGCAGTGTTGTCGCTTTATTTGGAACTTATCAGATTGCAGCAAATGGAATTGCTCAAAGTATTTGGTCATTAGCGGCATTGATTGGCTCAGCGATGGGACCAGTCTTTATAACTGTGATTGGGCAGTGCATGGGAGCCAATCAGGTGGAAGAAGCAGAGTATTATTTTTATAAACTGATGAAATTAACACTTGTGTTATCTATTATCTGGAATGTTCTTGTCTTTATCATTACACCTATTTTTATGCAATTTTATCAGGTTTCAGAAGAAACACGACAATTGGTTATTATCCTTGTCTTCATTCATAATGTTTTTAATACTGTTGCCTTTCCATTTTCAGGACCATTATCAAATGGACTCCGTGCTGCTGGTGATGTCAAATATACAATGGTTGTTTCCATTGCTTCAACAGTTTTAGGAAGATTAATTTTCTCATTGATCTTTGCGATAGGATTGAACCTAGGAGTCATTGGTATTGCCTTAGCCATGTGTCTTGACTGGTCAATGAGAGGGATTATCTTTTATATTCGCTTTCGTTCAAAAAAATGGACAAAGTTTAAAGTTATTTAAATCTTCTTGTGATGAGAAGATTTTTTTTATAAAATAAAGATAATAGAAAAGAGGCGATCATATGATCAAAGATATCGTAAAAGATCAATTTTTTTTACAACAAAAATCAATAGATGCCACAAAGGAAGATTTACCTGTTGTTCAGGATTTATTAGATACCATTCAGGCTCATGAAACTTGTGTTGGCATAGCAGCTAATATGATAGGTGAATTAAAAAATATTATCGTTGTCTATGATGGAAAACAATATCTTGTGTTGATCAATCCGCAGATGATACAGGCACATAAACCACTCTATACCTGTCAGGAAGGATGTCTATGTCATGATGGTTTGAAAGAAACAAAACGTTATGAAAAAATAAAAGTGAAATATTTAGATCAGGACTTTCGTCCAAAAATCAAAACCTTTGATAAACAAACAGCCCAGATTATTCAACATGAAATAGATCATTGTCAGGGGATTTTAATCTAATGGAAAAGAAAAACTGGTTACATAGATTAAAAAATATTGGACCAGGAGCCATTGTTGTGGCTGCTTTTATTGGGCCAGGAACAATCACAGTTTGTTCTTCGACAGGGGCAAGTTATGGATATACTTTATTGTGGGTGTTATTATTTGCGACAATTGCAACAATTATTTTTCAGGAAATGGCAGCCAGATTAGGCATTGTTACAAAAATGGGACTTGGTGAAAACATTCGTGAGAAAATTTCTTCTCGCACAATCAAAGCCATAGTATCAGTTATTGTTGTGATGGCTATCTTTGTAGGGAATATTGCTTATGAAACAGGTAATATGACAGGAGGTGCTATGGGTATAGCAACATTGCTTCCTCATGTCCCTATTTCATCAATTGCCATTGTTATGGGAATTATTGCTATGATTTTATTGTTTTCTGGAAGTTATCAGTATATTGAAAAGTTTTTAACAGCTTTGGTTTTTGTGATGGCTTTTACTTTTATTTTAACGACTTTTTTATCAAAACCAGATTGGAGTCAAATCATTGCTGGTTTTATACCAAGTTTTTATGATGTAGACTGGTTAAGTGTCGTTGGCCTTGTTGGAACAACAGTTGTTCCTTATAATTTGTTTTTACATTCTTCAAGTGCTGCCCAACGTTGGCAGCATAAAGAAGATCTCAAAGATGCCAGATTAGATACTGTTTTGTCTATAGGATTAGGTGGGATTGTATCTATGTGTATTGTGATTGTTTCGGCAACCAATTGTGCAGGTATTGAGATAGAAAGTGCCAACGATTTATCATTAGCATTGCAGCCAATCTTAGGAAATTTTGCAAGCTATTTAGTTAGTATTGGATTATTTGCAGCTGGGTTGACTTCAACGATTACTGCCCCACTAGCAACAGCGTATGCCACATGTGGTATTTTAGGAATTGATCAAGATATGAAGTCTATACAATTCCGTAGTATCTGGTTTATAGTTATTGTATGTGGAATGTTTTTCATTCTTGTTAATCAGTCAACACCAACTGAATTAATATTGATTGCCCAAGTTGCCAATGCTATTATTTTACCCATTATGGCTATTTTCTTGATGTATTGTATGAATCATCCCCAACTTGGACAATATCGCAACCATCTTTTAAGTAACTTAGCTGGTATTATGGTATTGTTCATTACGATTGTTTTATGTATTCAAAATATTATCAAGATTATTTAAAAACATGTTATAAATTCTATAACATGTTTCAGGCTGTTGACAAAGTGGTAGAATTTTTTATTAAATCTACCACTTCTTTTTATTTTTTATGCAAATTGATAAA
>NZ_CAXSKY010000027.1:15835-32413 GCF_964238065.1 Clostridium sp. AUH-JLR23 | reverse complement strand
TAACTACAAGTAAAAAAGACACTCTTTTATTTCCAAAAAAATAAAAAAGAGCCAACTTACTAAGTTGACTCCATTGAGCTTACTTCACAGAAGCTCTTTCTATAATACGAACACTTAATAATTCTGTTTTTTGAATATAATCCTTTCTTTGAATACGATCCACTAAACGATGCACTGCTTCCTTCCCCATACTTTCTTTTTGTACTTGCATCGTTGTCAGTGGCGGTTTCAACTTTGCAGCTAATGGTGTATCATCAAAGCCAGTCACACCTATATCTTCAGGAACTTTTATTCCTAAATTTGTTAATGCCTGTATAACAATAAAAGCATTAGAATCATTAGCACAAATCAAAACTTCAGGCAATTCTTTTGATTGAAGTCTTTTTTCTATCTCATCAGTTTGGTGATTGAGAACATATTTTTCAATATTATCTAAAAATGAATATCTTTGAATATAGGCATCATCATTAAATGTATTAATTACTTGATGATTCATCAAAGCTAATTTATATCCTAAAAAACGATCTTGAAAACTTAAAGAATAATCTAAATCACCAAAAAATCCTATTTTTCGATATCCTTTTTGTATAATATAATTTGTCATCATATAACCACCTTGTTTATTATGGGTTAATACACAATCCAAACTATCATACAATGATGTAAAATCAACCAAAACAATAGGTATTCCAGTTGTCTTTAATTTCCTTAAATTCATATCAGAAATCTTACCAACAATAATAATTCCAGCGACTTTTCTTTCCACAATACATTCCGGTATATTCATATATTGATCTTCAAAATAATTCATTATAGATGAATATCCCAAATTTTTAGCTTCTTCTACAATAGATTTTAAAACAATGGAATAAAAATGCCCTGTATCAGCATAATAACTCTGCATCAATATACAAATATTAGACCTTGAAAACACAGATAAATATTTCCTCTTTTCATTAATATAGCCCATTTCATCAGCTGTACGTAAAATTAATAAACGCATTTGATCACTCACACCTGGTTTATCATTTAAAGCAATGGATACAGCATTAATCGAAATATTCAATTTTTCAGCGATATCTCTCATTGTTACCTTCATCTTTAATTCCTCTTATTCTCATTATTATTTTCATTATATCTTTTTAAAAATATTTTATAATTGTTTTTATCTTTTATAGTATATCATTATCAAATAGAAAAAACCATGTCGTTATGATATGATGTCCGCCCTTAATAAAATACTGTTAAGGGCGGTTACCATATCAATTATAACATGGCTTTTTTATAATTCTTCTCCATTTGTTTCAATGACATGTTTGTACCAATCAAAAGATTTTTTCTTCATTCTTTTCATATCTTTTAAATCATTATTTTTACGATTGACATAAATCATCCCATATCTTTTATTCATATTAGCACGGCTGCTTAAAATATCAACTGGTCCCCAGACAAGATATCCTCGACAATCTACACCTTCTTCAACTGCTTTTTTCATTTCTTCAATATGCTTACGCATATAATCTATACGATAATCATCAATGATTTCACCATTTTCATTGATTTCATCATCACAACCAAAGCCATTTTCAACTACATAGATAGGCATTTCATAACGATCGTATAATTGACGTAAAGTAATTCTTAATCCAACAGGATCAATTGACCATCCAAAATCAGACATTTCCAAATATGGATTTTTCTTAATTACAACATCATTGACATTTGTTAAACTTTGTTCTCCATAATGAGAAATTGTAGACATATAGTAACTAATAGATAAATAATCAGTTTTTCCTAATTTTAAAATATCAAAATCACTATCAAGAATTTCAGGCATTGTTCCTTCATTTTTCATATTTGCATAGTAATAAGAATTATAATGTCCTCTTGCAAATACATCTAAGAAAACATAAGCTTCACTTTGTGCTTTCATACTTTCAAGTGTATCTAAAGGATGACAAGTTTCAGGATAACTTTGAACAACAGTTGCCATTCCCATGACTTTTCCACCTTTTTGGTGAATATAATCATTAACTAAGCTATGTGCAATTAATGTATTATGCATAATTTGATTATCAAATGTCTGAGGATTCGTTCCTTCAGGACAAATTCCTCCAAAAAACATTTTAGGTCCTTTTTGTAAGATACCATTTTGTTCATTAAAAATAATCCAATAATTAACTTTATCATTATATCGATCTACAATTTTTTTGCATAATTCTACAAAAATATCAACAACTTTTCTATTCGCAAAACCATTATATTTTTCTTGTAAATAAACTGGCATTTCAAAATGATATAAAGTTGGAATAGGTTCCATTCCTCTTTCTTTTAAGGCATCAATAAATTCATCATAAAATTGAAAACCTGCTTCATTATAAGTATTTTCATCACTCATCAATCTAGACCAGTCTATAGAAAAACGATAAGCATTAAATCCCATTTCTTGAAATAAATCAAAATCTTCTTTATATCTATGATAACTATCAATACCATCTTTAAAATCTGAGAAATCACCTGTTACAGTTAAATCACAGACAGCTGGAACTTTTCCTCCTTCCTGATAAGCTCCTTCACTTTGATGAGCAGTGACTGCCCCACCCCATAAAAAATCTTTTCTTAACATCATATTGACTCCTTCCATTCACTACAACCGACATTATCTCTTGTTCTTACTTGAAATACAATCATTTCTTACTTGAAAAAATAAACTTTTCACTTGAAAAATAATTTTGATTTTAAGAAAAAATTAATTTCAAAATAATTGAAAATCTCGTATTAAGGACTATAAATTTTAAGCTTATAGATAATAGATCATAAAATGGAAATCCATTGTTTCATGTTTAATATCCAATCCTTTATAACCATTATGAATGAAAAACTCACAACTTAGATATCCATCTAAAAATTCAATGATTACAATACAATCAGCATTCATAGAAGAAAAAAATAATTAATACAATATATTTAATTTATTTGTATGATAAAGCACTTTTTAAATATAAGAACATGAATTAAACATATATTACACTTATATTCAAGATAAATATCGAATTTTTCAAGTAAATATATGTTGTAACTTTATTTACGAATGATGATAATTGATATTAGAAAGGGAGGATTGAAAAGTAATGAATTTAAAAAGGAAATTATTAATAGGTTCTTTGACTTGTTTAATGACAATATCCAATACATGTATTGTACATGCTAAAGAACCTAACACCGGAAGAAATCTTGAACAAAGATTGTTAGAAGTAGTTGAAGATATGCCTAATATTCCCAGTAACTATAAATTAATTGATTGGGAAGACAGAGGAAAAAAATTAATTAAGTTTGTATTTGATCATACTGCTACTAACTTTGATGAAAATACTGAATTTTCAGTAAAAGATAATCGAAAATTTTCGACGATTTATCGTGATGATAAATATGGTGGATATATGATTCCAGCATTTTACGGAGAAAATAGACCTATTGTCGATAGAGAAATTAATGGAAAAATCCATGATGGTGAAGATGATCAAGAATCAATTTCTGTTACGAGTGCACTCATCTCTGCCTCACTATTAGGAATTGATATGAATAAAGAATTACCAGAAGAATTAAAAGGTAAGAGTACAATTGAAAATGGTTATGAAATTAATACATATTTAGATAATGAATTAAAATATTATTGGAATAAAGATGGCGTTATTACGAATGTGCCTAATGGTTCTGATAGTAAATTACAAAACACAGATGTTTCAAACGCATATGGTGATTTCTGGTATTTATTAATCGCTAATCAAAATTTCTTTAGACTATCTGAATTAAATCCTGAATGGCGACCAAAAGAAGTTAAAAAGATTCAAAAATCAATTGCTGATAAAATGGTTAAAATGATTGATGTATTAAAACAAAGAAGCGAAGAGACTGGTAAAGGTTTATTCGATATCCAATGCTTCGATTTTGAAAACATGAAAGCCGTTGAACCTGGATGGAGACAACCTGATGCTGCAGCTGGAACAGCAAGTATTCTTTATTATGCTTATAAAATATTTAAAGAAGATAAATATTTAACTTATGCCAAAGAATGTATGGATTATTTACAAGACTTAGAATCAAATCCATATTATGAAAATATGCTCATTGATGCTGTATACTTAGCTGCAATGATGAACGCTGAAGTAGGAACAAACTATGATATTTCTAAGTTTTGGAATTGGATTACAACAACTTCTCGTAGTTCTGTAAGAAATTGGGGAAGTGTTAATTATTCACAAGATGGAATAGATGTTTATGGAATGACTGGTGAACCTAATAACGGATATTCATATTTCTTTAATTCTATCTATCCATTAACATCCATTTTACCTGCTGCTAAATATGATCCAAGTTATGCAAGAATGGCAGGTAAATGGGCGATTAATATTGCTAATGCTTCAAAATATTTCTTACCTAGTGAATGGAGCGCTGAACATCAGACAGATGGCGAATTTAAAGGTCAATTAGAAGAAAGTGTTCTAGCATATGAATCACTTAGAAAAAATGATAAAGGGAAAAACTTTTATGCAACAGGAGATGCAAAACAAAATGCAACTGGAGGCTGGATGGCCGGAGAAAATACAACAAATTTTGGACTATATGGTGGTTTCTATACTGGTTTCTTAGGTGCATTAGTTGAAGAAACAAACGTTGAAGGTATTTTAAAATTAGATTGCAACAAAACAGATTACTATCAAAATAGTATGTATCAGACATATTTATATTACAATCCATTTATGGAAACTAAAGAAGTTGAAATAGATTTAGGAAACATATATTATGATATATATGATTCTGCTGCTGGAATGTATTTAGCTAAAAATGTTACAGGAAAACAAACATTTAAAATGTTAGCTGATTCCGCACGTGTTATTGTATTGACTGATCCAAATAGTACAGTAAAATATCAAGATAATACAACTTATATTAATGATAAGCTTGTTGCACATTCAGATGCCAAAATACTTGAAGATCAAGGAACTGAACTTATTACAAATATAAGCATCGAAGGACCTGATCAAATTACACAAAGAGGACAAATCGCTAAATATAATGCTGTTTTAACTCCAAGTGATAATATAATGGATCCAAGAATAATTTGGAGCATTACTGATGAAAATGGACAACCAACTGATAAAGCAGAGATATCAAAAGATGGTGTCGTTACCGTTAAAAAGAATGGTAAAATTAAAGTTATTGCAAATTCAATAGATGGTAGTGGTGTAAAAAGTGAAAAATTAGTTACAATTTCAGGACAAACATTAGCAAGTCTGTCCCAAGGAAAGACAACTAAAACATCTTCTGTCAACGATAATCATAATAATGGGGATTTAGCAGTTGATGGTGATGCTACAACACGTTGGATTGCTAATCCAAGTGAAGACCATCCATGGATTTATGTAGATTTGGGAACGACAGCAAAATTAGACTTGATTATTTTAAGTTGGGAAACTGCTCGTCCTCCAAAATATGAACTTCAAGTTTCATCTGATGCACAAGATTGGAGAACAATAGCTACTGTTGATGATGAAGGAAACTCTGAAAAAACTGTAAGATTTGAATTTAACGAAGAACAACCAGAAGGAAGATATGTCCGTATTTATACAAATCAAAAATCTAATTATGGGGCTTCATTATATGAATTTGATGTTTATGGAAAATACCACATTGCCGAACCTGTAGGTTCAATTGAAATAAATTCAGAGAATAATGTTGATACTATTACTACAAAAAATAAACCACTTCAACTATTTGCAACAGTGCAACCAGAAAATGCAACTGATAAAAGAGTTGAATGGTTTGTAACGACTGTTGATGGATCTGATACTGATTTAGCAGAGATTACTTCATCAGGAAAATTAATTCCTTTAAAAAATGGTATTGTAAGAGTCACTGCAAAAGCTGTTGATGGAAGCAATATAGAAGGATACATGGACATCATATTACAAAATCAAGACAAAGAGAATTTAGCATTAAATAAAGAAGTCTATGTTTCAAACTCTGAAGGTAGTAATCCAGGTCAAAATGCAGTTGACGGAGATACAAACACTCGATGGGCTGCAGGCGTACAAGATGACAATCAATGGATTACAGTTGATTTAGGTGATATATACAATATTAATAAAACTGTTTTATATTGGGAAAATTCATATTTAAGTGAATATAAAATCCAAGGATCAATGGATAATGTACATTTCCAGGATATTTACGTTCAAAATAATAGTCAAGGTGAAGTAGAAGAGATCGTCTTTGATGATACACCAACTAGATACGTAAGAATTCAAAGTATAAAAAGAGGTACAAATTATGGACCTTCTCTCTGGGAATTTCAATTATATGGAACATTATATGAAAAAACATATGTACAAGATATTGAAATTAGAACAGAAACTGGAAAAAATGAAATTAATACGAAAAACAAGCCATTGCAAATGAGTGCAATTATAAGTCCTGATGATGCAACTGTTAAAACTGTAGAATGGTCTGTTTACAATAAAGATGGTACTGAAACAGATTTAGCAACAATTACTGCTGATGGTAAACTTATTCCTAAAGAAAATGGAATTGTTAAAGTTGTTGCAAAAGCAACAGATGGAAGTCAAGTTGAAAAGAGTATTGAAATTAAAATAACTGGTCAAGATGCACAAAATATTGCTTTAAACAAAAATATAACTGCTACATCTGAAGATGGAGGTAATAAGGCAATAGATGCTATTGATGCAAACTACATCTCACGTTGGGCATCAAATGCAAACGACAACGAATCTATAACTATAGATTTAGGAAGCTTGTACTATGTCAATCAAGTTTCTTTAGCTTGGGAAGCTGCTTATGGTAAAGAATATAAGATTGAAGGATCACTAGATGGTAACGAATTTTTTGAGATTCAACATGTTACTGATGGTGATGGAGAGATAGACAATATTTATTTTGATAGCAAACTTTTACGTTATGTAAGAATGCAAGGAATTGAAAGAGCTACTCAATATGGATATTCTATTTATGAATTTGAAGTTTATGGAAAAGCTTTAAAAGAAGATTTACGTATTTTATATGATGCAGTCAAAGATACTGATGAAGCATTATATACACCAAAAAGCTTTGAAGCATTTAAAAAAGCTTTAGATACAGCAAAAGCTGTATTAGAAAAAGAAGAAGTCACTGAACAAGAAGTTAAAGAAGCTTATGATGCTTTAACAGCAGCTAATGAACAATTGCAATATAAAGCTGATAAAACATATTTAAAAACGCAATTGGATAAAGCTCATACTTTAAAAGAATCTGAATATACACCAAATAGCTATGCTCAGTTTAAAGAAGTATTATCCAATGCACAAAAAGTCTATGATAATGAAAATGCCACTCAAGAAGAAGTGCAAGAAGTAGAAAAAGCATTAAAAGATGCCATTGAAAACCTTGTATTAAAAGCTGATAAAACAGAATTAGGAAAATTAATCGAAAAAGCTAAAGGAATTAATTCCAAAGATTATACTCCTGAAACTTTCAAAGCATTGAATGAAGCAATTAGTATTGCACAAAAAGTTTATGATAATGAAAATGCTACTCAAAAAGAAGTACAGGAAGCAGAAAAGACATTAAAAAATGCCATTGAAAACCTTGTATTAAAAGCTAATAAAACAGACTTAGGAGATCTAATCAAGAAAGCTAAAGGACTCAACTCTAAAGATTATACTTCTGAAACTTTCAAAGCATTGAATGAAGCACTTAGCATTGCTCAAAAAGTTTATGATAATGAAAATGCTACTCAAAAAGAAGTACAGGAAGCAGAAAAGACATTAAAAGATACCATTGAAAACCTTGTACTAAAAGCCGATAAAACAGACTTAGGAGATCTAATCAAGAAAGCTAAAGGACTCAACTCTAAAGATTATACTCCTGAAACTTTCAAAGCATTGAATGAAGCACTTATCGAAGCTCAAAAAACTTACGATAATGAAAAGTCCACTCAAGAAGACGTTCAAAAGGTATATGTACAACTCAAAGATGCTTATGATGGTTTAAAGAAAGTTGAAGTTAATGAGTCTGGTAACCCTGCAATACCTTCCAATCCAAATGACTCAAACAAACCACTAAAACCTTCTGACTCTATTCAAACTGATAGTGAAAATCGTAATGTCAATGGAGATACAGTGGATACAAGTGATTCTTCAATCATTATCCCTGGTATAATTGCTATTGCAATTTCTGGACTTGTAATTCTAAAATTAAAAAGAAATAAAAAGGCATTTCTTAAAAATAAAGTATAAATAAAAAAATCACTTGTTAAAATTTAAATTTGGTTACTTTTGAACGATTGGCTTTTATGATAACTTGAAATTTCACATGTAAATTCTAGATTATTTTAGGATTCATATACTATGATTTTAAAAAAATTAAAAGTGATTACGTTGTATTGATAAAACGGTCTTCTTAGACCGTTTTTGATATTTCATATATGCTCTTTTATTTTTCTTAGCTTTCCAACTTTTCTTAAAAAATAGAATTTATTCATAAAATATACTCTAAACCATGACAGAAGAAACATTTATTTTCTTCATGACTAAAAAGTCTGATTATATTATTTAAAAACCTTTTATAAAAACAATGTATAAACTTTAAAAGATTACCATTACTTTTACAACAATGATTTTCAATCAATCAGTCTATTTTTCTTTATTGATTATATTTTCTTTTTAATGTTATAATCATAATTAGGATGTGATAAGATGAGTAAAACAACGATGAAAGATATTGCTGAAAAATTAAATATCTCTATTAATGCTGTTTCTTTAGCATTAAATGATAAAGAAGGTGTTTCTCAAGAATTAAGAATGCAGATTCTAGAATTAGCTGTAACAATGGGATATTCTCAAAAAAAATTAAATGCGAAATCAATACTGAAAAATAAAACTATCTGCGTTATGATTGAAAACAAGAAGAAAAATGATAAATATTATTATTTGGACATACTCCAAAACTTAAAAAAAGAAGCTAATATCTTTGGATATCGCATATTAGAGGAATATTATTCACTCGATCATTTTATCATCCCTCAATGTATTAGTGAACAACATATTGCTGGAATTATTATATTAGGAAAAATATCTCAAGAAATGATATATCAGCTTAAACTGTATACTCAACACATTCTTTGTGTCAATCATTCTATTCCCTATATGAATATAAATTATATTATTACAAATGATTTTTTAGGTGGCTATTTAAGTTGTGCTCATTTAATTAAACAAGGTTGTAGAAACATTGGATTTATCGGTGATATTGAAAAATCATCTAATTTCAAACAACGATTCTATGGATATAGACAATGTATGATTAATCACTTTCATCCTAAAAAATATGAACTTATATATTTAACAAAAGGTATTGAACAAGCTGTCTTAAATAATGATTATCAGTATATTCAAAAGATGCTATTAACTTATAGAAAAATGCCTGAAGCATTTGTTTGTGTAAATGATCGTAATGCTGCAATCGTCATAAAAGCTTTACAGTATAATGGATATAAAGTTCCTCAAAATATTAAAATCATTGGTTTTGATAACATGGAATTTTCTTCTCACATGACTCCATCACTTTCTACATTAGAAGTGAATAGACAAATCATTGCAAAAAAATCTATAAAAAGAATTCATGAAATGATTCATGAAAATACAATTCCTGAAACAATCATGTTATCACCATATATAATTGAAAGACAATCAACACAATAAACGAATAAAAAATCCTGAGTTTCAAAATTCAGGATTTTAACGCATATAATTAAACATTTTCCCATCATATTTTTCATTCAATGTCTGTTGACTGGTAAAAACACACGAAAAATTGTCATGAAAAACATGAAATGAATCCAATGGCTTGACTATGTCTAAGATTTTTTGATTGATTTCTTGAGATATACCAGTTTGCTGGCAAGCTTCACATTGCTCATCTGTTTTATAGAAAACATGAACTTGATCAAAAATAATTTTGATTTTCCATATATAAGGTCTATGAATATTTTGTATTTCTTTTTGTACCTGGTTTAAAATTCTTTTTCTTATTTCATCTTCCAATGTATCATAACTGATAATCGAAGGACACTTTGTAGATATATGATGTTTTTGACAAAGTAATAAGAATTGTTCACGAATTTTCTGTTGCTTTGTTTCATCAAAATTTATACCATTCTTCATTTTTTGTTGATCATCATGATTCCATAATATGAGTTTCAATCTGGATTGATTATCATGTGTCTGATCATAAATAAAATCATAAAGTTTTAATTGAAAAACCTGCTCAAACCATTGTTCAAATTCTAATAAAAATAAACTTTTCTGTTCTGGATGACACAGTAAATTGAATGCATGTTGATATTGTTGTTCATTTAAAAGCATAAAAACACCTCTTGTCTATTATACAACAAAGAGATGTTTTTATCTCGATTTTATTTATTTTTAGTCTAAACTCTTTGACATAATAACAAACAAATCTCTTAATTTTGAACATGATGATGAAACGTTGGAGAAGTTTCATCCAATACCTGAAAAACATATCCCTGCTCAATGAGATAATCTAAAATATCTGGCAGTGCCTTGACAGTATTTTCTTGTGTTCCACTATCATGCATCAAAAACATAATATCTTCTCGATTCCCAATTTCTTCAATAGCTTTCTTTTTAAGACCATCTACCGTTTTAATCCCTTCTCCATCACCATTAATAGAAGTCCAATCATAATATTGATATCCTAAATCAATAACCTTTTTTGTTAAACGTGTCATGATACCATCATTATATTTCTTAGAAACAAGATTACTGGAACCACCTGGAAAACGTATAAAATTCACATTCATTCCAATTTGTTGATAAACAACATCCTTAATTTTATTTAAATCACTTATATAATTTTTTAAAGAACTATAAATATATTCATAATCATGACTATATGTGTGCAATCCTATTGTATGCCCTTTTTGATATGCTTCTTTAATATAATGAAAATCTTTAGGAGAAGTTCCTGTCACAAAAAAAGTTGCTTTAATATGATATTGATCTAAAATTTCTAGAATTTCTTTGGTGTTTGATGATGGACCATCATCAAAGGTTAAATAGCACGTTTTCTTCCCATCACTTAAAGCTTCACGATTATCATATTGACTTAAAACTTCAATCTTTCTTATAAATGTATCCTCATTACCCGATTGATCCTTAACATGATAATAAACTTCATATTCTCCAATTTTACGAATATTCAGTTTAGAATCATCAATGGTTAATACTGGTGAATCATCATGATCATCTTTAACAATGACATCTTTTTTTAAATCAATTTCATCTCCAATCAATAATGTAATGGGTGTCAAACCACTCACTACTGGTGGCTGTTCATCTTTTGCCTGAACTTGTACATAGGCACTTTTCTCTGATTTATTTCCATAACTATCTTCCACAACAACTACAACTTTATAAGTTTTCACTTCATGAAAAGTATAATTTTGCTGAAAATAAACTTCTGTTTTAGAATCATCACGAATGTTTTTAACCAATTCTTTTGCAGATATTGTTTCATCTTTCAAAATTGTCTTATTTTGTGTTTCAAATTGTGGAGGTAACATATCATCAACATAAACAATTAAAGTAAAAACTTTTTGATGATAAGAATAGACTATTTTATATTGACCAAGTTGACTATTATCAACTTGATTATCAATCTTGATTTCATCTTCTTCGATATGTGAAAGTTTTTCAATATATTGTAGCGGTTCAACTTCCTGATATAACGCTAAATGAATTTCTTTATCCACAAAAGTTATACGTGGCTGTAAAAACAGATAAACAATTAAGACAATCAAACAAAATACAAAAGTATAAAAAAAGACTTTTTTCATATGTATCACCAAGATACTATATGAATGAAAAGTCTTTTTTAGTCCTCCTGTTGAAAATATTCTTCAATGATTTGTCTTTCACTAAAAGGTAATGGTTCTTCATCCAAAATCTGATAATCTTCATGCCCTTTTCCTAGACACAAAATAATATCATGAGCTTCAGCATGCTCAAGAGCATAATGAATGGCTTGTTGACGATCTTCTATAACAATATATTCCCCATTTTCTTTATTGATCCCCTCAATAATATCCTGACAGATTTTTTGTACTGATTCGCCACGTGGATTATCTGCTGTTAAAATAGAGAAAGCATGATATTTTGCGACAATTTCTCCAGCTCCATAACGTCTATGCACATCTCTATGTCCACCTAATCCATAGACACAATAAATACGGTGAGGATGATATTCACTCATAGTCGATAAGATACTATCAAAAGATAACGCATTATGTGCATAATCAATAAAAACTGTATATGGACGAGGAACTGGTACCATTTCTACACGTCCTTTTACACTGACTTGTTTTAAAGCTTCTTGGATATAAGGAACATCTATATCTAAAAGATGACATATCATAATTGCGACTAATGAATTATAGACACTAAATTTTCCAGGTGTATTCGTTTGAAATGATGCTGAAATAACACCATTTGTATCAAATGTCACACCTAATATATTATCTTGACGATAAAGATTGATGTTGCAAGCCTGTAAATCACTTTCCTGATCTATAGAATAAGTTTGAATCTGACAGTGAGCACGATCTATCATATCTAAATAATGTTCATCATCCTTGTTGAATAAACCAATGCGACACATTTGAAACAATTGTTTTTTACATGACATATAATGTTCAAAAGAGCGGTGCTCATTTTCACCAATATGATCAGGTGATAAATTCGTAAAAACACCTATATCAAAATCAATACCTGTTACACGGTCTAACATAAGTCCCTGTGATGAAACTTCCATAACACAATATTCACAACCTGCTTCCACCATTTCATGCATTAATTTTTGCAGTTCAAAAGATTCAGGTGTGGTATTCTTTGTTTTCCTAAATTCACCATTTACAATAGAACCAATTGTTCCAATAATGCCGACTTTTTTATGAGCTTTTTCTAAAATAGAAGCCACCATATAAGATGTTGTTGTTTTCCCTTTAGTTCCAGTAATCCCGATGACTTTCATTTGACGACTTGGATGATGAAAGAAAGCACAAGAAAGTAACGCTAAAGCCTTTCTTGCATTATCAACTAATAAATAAGTGATTCCTTCCTGATATTCCACTGGATGTTCAATCACAATAACCTTTGCACCTTTTTGAATAACCTGATCAATAAAAGAGTGTCCATCAACCTTTGCGCCAGGAATACAAACAAATAGACTGCCTGATTGAACTGTTCTGGAATCATAATCTATTTGTGAAACTTCTTCATCTAAATGTCCTTGAATGAACTGATAATTCATTTCATCTAGTAATTCATTTAATTTCATTTTCCTCACCATTCCTCATTTGATATCTATCTTTAAATTTGAGATATTTGTAAATCCCCATTTTTTATGTAATTTAATTTTCTAAATGCTTTATATATACTATAACAAACAACCATTGGCAAAACAACATCTATCAAAAACAGTGGTATCCAATAAGTTGTTGCCATGATTGAAAATGAATCCGTTAATCCTAATAATCCTGTTAGTCCCATAGCTGAACCTTGCACACTGCAACGTAAAGAAAAAAGCACTGAAATCATTCCACTTAACATACTGGCAAGTAGTGGTGGTATCCATATAACAGGTCGTTTGACAATATTTTTAAACTGTAAAAGACTTGTCCCTAAACCAATAGCCAAAACTTCACCAAAACGATTATCATTCATTGACATCACAGCAAATCCAATCATTTGACTACATACTCCAGCCAGTACAGCTCCTAAAACAACACCATTAAAATCAACCATTATACTTGTTAAAAGTAAAGATGAAAGTGGTGATGTTGTGATGACACCAGCTAATAAAGCAACTAGCATTCCCATTAAAACAGAAGGCATAGTCGCACATTGTTTCATTACACTATTGAGCCAGAAAGAAATTTGATGCATAAATGGTCCTATAAGCCAGACAACCAAACCAGCACAGCCAATTGACATAACTGGTACCAGCCAAATATCAAAAGGTGTTTTTCCCTGTACCAAACGCCCTACTTCAATTGCTAAAATGACAGCTATATAAGCTAACAATGGATTCCCCGTCGCAAGCGATATCTGACCACCATCTACAACAATTGTTCCGGCACCGATCGTTCCAGCCAGCAATGCCGTCAACAAATTCATCCCTCTAGCATCAATACATAAGCCCATTGCAATACCAATGGCAGGTCCCATTAAATAACCAAGCATGACTCCCCATTGATAAAGCATATTGATATGAATAGCCGTCCCAATCTGTTTCAAGATGATACCAAAGACCACACTCACAAAATAGCCATATGCCAATCCATTCAATGTTCTTACAATATAATTTTCATGTCTATTTCTTGCCATCCTGTTTTTCCTCTTTTCTTTGATGATTCATTAATGCAGGGAAAGCTTTCATAATACGACGCTCACTCATAGATTTATCATGTATCCATTGACGATAACTTGAGATATCATTTTCTTTCCATAAATCCATTAATTCATTAAAACTGTGTTTACTTTGTTCAACATCATCAATCAATTTTTGCATTGATGATTCTATATCCTTCATAAATTCATCTAAACGTTCATCCAAATGTGTTAATGATACGACTGTAAAAATAAGATCAATGATAAATATTGTCGTTAACATTGTTGCTATCACAACCAATGTAATTAAGCCATGTTGCATGATTTTTTCTAACAAATAAGGTTGAACAAATTTCACTGCAACAACACTAAAAACACCAAAAACTAAAAAACCTTCTAAACAAACTCTTCCATTAACATGAAAAGCTTTATCAGAATAATCCCACCATCTTCTATGATAAAGTTTCTCCATAGCCCATGATGTTATATATTCAATCACACAGGCCACAAATGCTCCTTCAATAAAAACAGATAAATAACTTTCATTAGCAGAAAATAAAAGAGAGACAGTGATGGCTCCAAAACCATATATTGGAACAATAGGTCCATTTAAAAAGCCACTATTTTTAATTCTATGACGCGTCATAATTGGACATATCAAAGATTCCCAAATCCATCCTGCAAAACCATATATATAAAAAGTTACAATATAAGCACTAATATATTTTTCCATAATAAACTCCTTATCTAGAAATATTATACTTCGTTTTTATGATTAAGCAAGAAAAAAACTGCTTACGCAGTTTCATTGATATTGAATATTTTGTTGTCTATTTAATGGGTAGATGGATAATTGTGAAGCAGAAACTTTATTTTTCATTTGAATACAATGAATTTGATTATTTTCATATGTCTTGTAATAATAAGCCCCTTCATTCATACTCATACAACAAGAATAAACCGTATAATCATCCTGATTTTGTGCTGTTTTCACTGAACCTTTGACCATTGCTACAGCATCTAAAATATGAAAAATCTGACTGATATTCTCTTCTTCTTTTTCACTCATCACAGCATTTTCCTTTAACCACAATGTTTTCACAAAACGTGAAGCAGGTGAAAAATCACCAGGAATACCGATTGTCCCAAATCCGTTTCCATAAGGCTTCAATGATTGATCCGTTAAATGATCTTGAGGATAAGACGATGTCAAATGCATATAGTTATGGACATTCCATTGATGATAAGGATAAGGTGGATTGTTGGTTAAAATATGAAAAGCATCTTGATAAACCTGCAATCCTGATTCTGTTGATTCCAGAATCAGACTCTCTTTTTGATCGGCAATGATCCAATGTAAAGGTGCTAAAGGTAATTTTTCGTGGAATGGAATATCCAAAAGATGAAAACGATCAATAACCTTTTTGACCTCTTGTACGCTTTGATATTGCCCTAAGATATAGGGAATGAGTTCATAAGGCGTTATATTGGTTTTGTTGGCCTGTTCAGGAAAATAACGAGCATTCCCTGGAAAATATAAGCCAGCCATGCATAATCCCTTTTCATTCATAGCTTCAGCATATAATGGATAATTTTCCACGACTGTTGCCATACCAATCATT
The DNA here is from genome assembly GCF_964238065.1 of Clostridium sp. AUH-JLR23. NCBI lineage: Bacteria > Bacillati > Bacillota > Clostridia > Eubacteriales > Clostridiaceae > Clostridium > Clostridium sp. AUH-JLR23. Next base: position 16,329 of record NZ_CAXSKY010000027.1, on the reverse strand, counting down.
GCATATTGATTTTTAAACAATGTTCCATTTTTTAATGGAAAAGAATAATGTCTTGGTGTCAATACAACCTGTTCACCAAATGTTGTTTCCAGATCTAAATTTCTACCAAAATACCCATTTAATTGAAATGCTGTACACATATCAAAATCACCTCATTACCATTATAGACCAATTTCTATCAAATAACAAAAAAACCTATATTGATATATAGGTTACATACATAATGGTGGAGCTTAGCGGGATCGAACCGCTGACCTCCTGCGTGCAAAGCAGGCGCTCTCCCAGCTGAGCTAAAGCCCCATTATTCAATTATACATGGTGGGCCTGAATGGACTTGAACCATCGACCTCACCCTTATCAGGGGTGCGCTCTAACCAGCTGAGCTACAGGCCCATGTATATATATAACAGTTATTAATGGTGGGCCTGAATGGACTTGAACCATCGACCTCACCCTTATCAGGGGTGCGCTCTAACCAGCTGAGCTACAGGCCC
>NZ_CAXSKY010000027.1:0-15737 GCF_964238065.1 Clostridium sp. AUH-JLR23 | reverse complement strand
CCATTAACGACTGCCCTAATATATTAGCATAGGCTTCTTTTTTCGTCAATACTTTTTTTATTTTTTAAGATATATTTTTATAATGGAGCAGATAAAGCCTGAAAGTAACCCTGTATTCCATCACTAATCACTGTCGCCAGCTTTTTATGATAACTGCGACTTTTTAACTGTCTTCTTTCATTAGCATTAGATAAAAAGCCACATTCAATCAATACTCCCAGTGATTGTGTTGCACGCAAGATATAAAAACTACTTGATGAAATATTTTTCCTTGTTCCCGTTAAGGTTTTCATTTGATTATGAATACTATCAGCTAATCTTTTCCCATCCTCACTTTTTTTATAATAAAAAACTTGTGATCCCCAGGCACTAGAATTTGAAGAATTCAAATGAATACTTAAAAATAAATCTGGCTGATATTCATCAATCTTTAACGCTCTTAAATACATATCATCCTGTTTAGAATAGTTATAATTTCTTCTTGTCATATCCTGGTCATCTGTTCTTGTCATATAAACCGTTGCTCCACGTGATTCCAATTCTTCTTTCAATGCAAAACTGATTTTCAAATTTAATTCATCTTCATCGACTCCAGCAATACTCGCTCCATTGTCTAAACCCCCGTGACCAGGGTCCAAAACTATCACTCTTTGATTTAACAATTGTGATGATGAAACATGAATAACTGGTTTATATAAACATGTACATAAAGCAAAAAGAATAATAAAAGACATCATTTTTTTCATATGAATCATCACCCGTTTATTTATATGAAAAAAGAAATGTCTTTATGCTTAGAGTCTTTCTCCTTATATTAACCTTTAGCGACAGATAAACGTTTTTTCTTTAAATCTTTTCCAATTGTCAACATCATTGTTAAATAACATGCGCCTCCACCAATAAAGTTACTGATAGCTTCAGCAATAAAAACACCATCAATACCCATATATATAGGCAAAATCAAAGTCAATGGAACAACAATCATCACTTTTCTAAAAAGTGAAAAGAAAACCGCCTGTTTAGACTTTCCTAATCCTACCGCCACAGCTTGCCCCGTCATTTGAAAAGCCATCATAAAAAAGCCAAAAAAGTATAAATGAATAGCTTGCGTTCCATGTGTTATGATTTCTGGATTATGACTAAAGATCTGAATATAAAATTGAGGAAACAAGGTAATACTGAGCCATAAAAGAAAACTCGTTAAAAAGCAAGTGATTGTTGTAAAACGAATAGCTTTTAAAACTCTTTGATATTGTTTAGCTCCATAATTATAGCCAAGCACTGGTTGTGAAGCGTTAGCTAAGCCTTGTCCTGGTAAAGATACAACCTCTCTAATAGAATTAATAATTGTCATAATCGCAATATAGAAATCTCCACCATATGTCTGAAGTGTGGCATTACAAACAATTGTAACAACAGAATTTGTCAATCCCATCATAAATCCAGCCATCCCTAAAGCAAATATTTTTTTCACATGTTTTATTTTTAATTTCAGTCTTTCTTTTTTTAATTTCAATATCGTTTTTTGACCTGTTAAAAATTGGAATGTCCATAAGGCAGATACAAACTGTGATATCACAGTCGCAAGCGCTGCGCCTTTGACTCCCATTGCTAAAACAAAAATAAAGATAGGATCCAAAATAATATTTGTTACAGCACCTAACAAAACTGTCATCATGCCTATTTTCGCAAAACCTTGACTATTAATAAAACTATTCATGCCTAAACCAATCAAAACAAATGGTGTTCCTAATAAATAAATACTCATATAATCATTCGCATATGTAATGGTATTCTGACTGGCTCCAAAAGCCCATAATAACGGTTCTTTAAACAACAGTCCAATGATCATAATCAAAACTGAAAAAAGAATCAGTAAAGAAAACGAATTCCCCATAATTTCTTCTGCCAAATCATGATCTCCACTTCCTCTCGCTATAGAACAAAGTGGTGAACCACCCGTACCAAATAAATTCGCAAAAGCAATAATAATTGAAATTAATGGCAAACATAAACCTAAGCCACTCATCGCAAGAGTAGCTACATCAGGTAATCTTCCAATATAAATACGATCAACAACGTTATATAAAATATTGATAAACTGTGCAACAATCATTGGTCCAGCAATATGTAAAATATGCTGGGATACATTTCCTAATGCAAAGTTATTTTGATTCTGCATTTATATAAGCTGTAATAAATCTAATGGTTTTTCTAAAACAATTGTTGCATTTTTCATTTCTTCTTTAGCGACATTACCCCATTTGGCATATGTTTTTTCTTTATCTTTTATATTTAATTCTTCCATCACTTTCATACCAGGATAAGCCGCAAATTTTAAAACGTCTTCAAGACTCCAATCTTCATTTAATTCTTCTTTAATAATTCTCATTAATGGATACATATTCATATTTAATGTATTTAAAACTGTTCCATCAATATCATAAATAACTGCTTTATACTTTTTCATTTATTTTTCCTCTCTTTGATAAATCTTCATAAGCTTCTTTTAACCACTGATGTGGATATAAAATACGTTTATGTTGTAACTGTTCTTTTAAAAATAAATAAGCACTATATGCTAATGATATCTTCATTCCTTCTTCAATAACATCTAAATAAGGAGGAATTCCTGTTTGATCCCATTGTATTTTATCAGCTAGAAAAACAACAAGATCTATTTGACTAGGGTGTGCTTTGAGTGTCGTATGACATGTGATAGCTGATAAAACCTCTTTATCCTCAATTTGAAAGATGTTTTGTGCAAATAACGCTGAAACTCTTTGATGCAGCAGGAATGGATACTTTTTTCGGATGGATCTATTGTCCAGGCATTTTGTAACGCTATTTCCATCATTTGATTGTGAGAAATCACAGCACTGATGTCGTGTAATAAAGCTGTCTGATAACATTTTTGAGGATCAACTCCAAATCTATGAGCAAGTTTCAGACTCTCATTTGCAACTTTCAGACTATGTTCTTTCGTATGAATACAGTGATATGTATCAAAAAACTGGCAAACATTCTCTTTTAAACTCAAATCTGGTGATATAAGATAGTCCATCATTGGCTATTCTCCACATAGCGATCAATATGACGTTCTACGACATCAAATGGTGCTGTTCCCGTTTCTAATAACGCTTCATGAAATAACTTATGATCAAAATTGTCCCCTAACGTTTCTTGAGCTTCTTCTTTCATTTGTGCTATTTTTTCATATCCAACATAATAAGGAACAAATGCTGCTGGATTAGCTTGAAGCTGTTTATATAATGCTGACAAAGACTCTTCATCTAAAACCATTCCATTGTCTTCTAAAAAATCAAGAACATCACTTTGACTCCATCCTTCATAATGAACACCAATATCTATCAAAATCGTTAAACTATTATTCAATAATTCTGCTTCTTTATATAACTGCAAAACATCTTCATCAATTTCATCTTCTAAATATTTTAAACATTCATATTGTGCATATGTCGCATAGCCTTCACTATAAGCCTGACAGCTGGCAATGGCTTTTCTAAAATTGTTTGTCTGATTTTCATACATATACGCATATTGATACATGTGTCCTGTTAGCCCTTCATGTGCCACTGTTGCATAAGTAGATATCGTCTTGACATCATTTGTTTTAGGGTTAACTCGCAACTGTTTCACCTGTGTTCCATCTAATGTAGGAATATTAAAATAAGCTGTTACCCCTGAATCAGAAGCTAAATTTTCATTGACATCTTGAATTTGATATGACAGTTGATCAACTTCAGGAAAATCTTGCGATAAATTTTGTTTAATAAACTTCAAAATTTCATCGTAACTCCGGAAATTTGTTTGAGGGAAATTCCCATTTGTATAATCTTCATAAAGCTCAGGATTTTGAATAGCTAATACAACCAGACGTTGCATATGCTGATGAAAAGCATCTTCCATCATATTTTTGACTTCTTCTACTGTTTGATCAGTTCCACTATTTTGTTGTAATAATAAAGCATAGTATTCTTTACCATCTTTGAAATGAGCGAGTCCCTGCTCATTATTGGTACCATCTTTAAGATGAGATAAAGTAGTTATGATTTCTTGATAAGCTGGAAAAAAAGATGTTTGAAAAGCGTCTTCCATTTGTTGTTTATAATCTTCTTTCTTTTGCTTTGTGATATCTAGATTTTCAATATTTTCATAAACAGCCTGTAAAACAGGACTATGATCTTTTTGATCTAAAATTCTTTGACAATAAGTTAACACTGAATCAAAATCAATCATTAACAAACCTTTTTGAGCTTGTGTTTTTGTATAATCTAAAGCTTCTTGCGTATAGGGTAAAATATCTTTAACCATGATAATCATATTTTGTAAATCTTCTTCACTTCGTATATCCCAATCAGTTAGTAAAGTTGGATATTGATAATGTAATCCTGTCATACTGGCAAATAAAGAACCATAATAATCAAATTTTTCATCACTCAATTTTTGATCAATTGATAATTGTGTTTTATAAATATCATAAGAATCTTTTTGATCTTCAGTTAAAGCATCATAATCAAATTCCATTAATTGTTCATAGGTATCATTTAACTCCTGTTTGAGTTTTTGCTGGTCATCTTGAGATGCACCCATGCCTAGTCCAACTTCTACCTGACTCATATCAATTCCAAAATCTTCTGGATGAGTCACATAAGTATGTAAAGTCACATAATCGTTTTCCATCGTTTCTATAAATTCCTGATTTAAAAATTGATCAAACTCTTTTTGAACTGTCACATCATCTTGCTGGCATCCTACCATGCAAAAGAATAATGTTATGGACAATAAAAACTGGATTGACTTTTTTAAATATTTCATATTTTTCCTCATTTCTTATTTGTTGTTATCTACACTTTCCGTGACTTGACTGACATCTTCCCAATGTAAGTTTTGAACTTCTGTTAGTAGTGATGAAAATATTTTTTTATCTGTTTTTCTATAAATCCCATAATACATCACATGTGCCTGTGGATCACTAATAGGAATAGCCTTGCGATTTTCTGATTTTCCTTCCTGTTTCATTGTAATATCACTTCTAAAATGAGGTAATGCCGATGCCTTAATCAATTCATTGAAAACCTGCCCATCTTCTTGAAATAACAAATGTGATTGAGGAATGACTTTTTGACAGATTTCATTCCAGAATCCTATTTTTGACAACAACAGAACACTTTCACCATTTAAGTCATCAAATGATATTTCTGGAAATAAAGCTAAAGGATGTGCTGGTGGTACAGATAAAAAGAGATTTTCTTCAAATAATGGCACACATTCATAATCAGGATCATCAATAGGATGATGAAAAACAATAATAGAAAATTCATAGTTTTTTAATCCTTGCAGTAAAATGTCTTCTCGAGAATCAAGAACATCATGAATTTGCATTTCAGGGTATAATTTTTTGAAAACATGACGTAATCCCCAGATTGGTGCTGGTGCACAGGACCCAATTTTCACTTCATATTGGCTACGATTATAGGCCTGCAAAGTATTCACAATCTTTTCTTTATCATTTAAAAGTTTCTCAAAAAGTTCCACAGCCAATTTCCCATTTGCATTCAATTCAACTTTATTTTTCTTACGGTCAAAAAGCTGAATACCTAATTCATCTTCCAGACGTTGAATCGAACGTGTTAAAGCAGGTTGCGATATAAGTAAAACTTCAGCCGCTTTAGAAATTGTTCCCACTTTCGCAATCGTTAATAACTGTTCTAACTGATAAAATTCAATCATGAATACACCTCCATTTCACTATGCATTTTAATTATAGCACAATAAAATATTGATATTGTACTTTTTTCAACTCTTTTTCTAAAATAACAAGTGAAAGGAGGAAGTCAATGCAATATCAAAAACTCAATAATGGTGTCATGATGCCTATGTTAGGTTATGGAACATTTCAGATTCCACCTTTACAGACTGAAAAATGTATTCTTCATGCCTTAGAAAGTGGTTATCGTCTTATTGACAGTGCGGCTGCTTATTTGAATGAAAAAGAAATTGGTAAAGCTTTACAAAAATCTCAAATTCCTAGAAAAGAACTCTTTATCACAACCAAGGTATGGGTTCAAGATACTGGTTATGAAAAGACAATGAAAGCTTTCCAGACATCTTTAGAAAATTTAGGTTTAGATTATATTGATTTGTATCTGATTCATCAACCTTATGGTGATTACTATGGATCTTATAGAGCCATGGAAGAATTATATATGAAAGGAAAAATCAGAGCACTGGGTGTCTGTAATTTTAGTCCGGAAAGATTTGTAGATTTATATATGAACTGTTCTATTAAACCGATGATTAATCAAATCGAATATCATCCATTCTTTCAACAAAAAAAAGCTCATCACCTGTTTGAACAATATCAATGTATAACACAGGCATGGGGACCATTGAATGAAGGTCAAAGACATATTTTTGAAAATCCAATATTATTAAAAATAGCAAAAAAACATCATAAAACAGTTGCCCAAATTGTATTAAGATGGCAAATCCAACAAGGAATTATTGCGATTCCGAAAACAATTCATCAAGAACGCATGATTGAAAATATGGATATATGGGATTTTCAATTAGATCAGGATGATTTTATAGAAATGAATAAACTCAATCTTGGTCATAGTGAAATCATTGATTATCAATGTTATTCAACTGCTAAAAACTTAAACAAATTTAAAATTCATGAAAATTCAACAAAGGAGATACACATATGAAAACATTTGAACTCAACAACAAACAACACATTCCTGCCGTCGGTTTTGGCGTTTTTATGATTCCAAACGATGGCCCAACTTACGATGCCACATTAGCTGCTTTAAAAGCAGGATATCGTCATATTGATACAGCTGCTGGATATATGAATGAAAGCGATGTTGGAAAAGCAATCAAAGATAGTGGTATTGATCGTCAAGATATTTTTATTACTTCTAAATTATGGTTACAGGATTATGGATATGAAAATGCGAAAAAAGGTATTGAAAATACATTAAGACTGCTTGGTGTAGATTACATTGATCTTTATTTATTACATCAGCCCTATGGTGATTATTTAGGAGCATGGAAAGCTTTAGAAGAAGCTTATGAAGAAGGAAAATTGAAATCTATTGGTATTTCTAATATCACTGTCAACTTATGGAATCAATTTAAAGATGGTATGAAAGTCATGCCTGCAGTGAATCAGGTAGAATTTAATCCATTTGTTCAACAAAGAGAACTCAGAAAAGTGATGGATGAAAATCATATTCTTTTAGAAGCATGGTATCCTTTAGGACATGGTAATAAAGAATTATTAGAAAATCCTGTTATTTGTGAATTAGCTGACAAATATCATAAAAATGCTGGTCAGATTATCTTACGTTGGATTTATCAGGAAGGTGTTATTTCTTTACCAAAATCTACAAATCCTGAAAGAATGAAAGGAAATATTGATATTTTTGATTTCGAATTAAATGCCCAAGAAATGGAAAAAATGCGTGCTTTAGATACAGGTAAACCAACACACAATCCTGAAGATCCTGCCAATGAAGTCAGATTATCACAATTAAAGATTCACGATTAATAAGGAGGTCTTCACATGAAAAAATTATGGATCAGTCTATTATGCGCTGGCTCGCTATTGAGTTTAACAGCTTGTCAAAGTCAGCCATCAACGCCAGAGAATGCATCTCAAAACGAAATAACTTCTACACCAGAAACAAGTCAAATCCAAAATAATGGAAAAATACTCATTGCATATTTCACAATGCCTGAAACTGATGGAACAGATATGTCTTCATCTGCCAGTCGTGTTATCAATAATGATGAACTGATGGGTGCAACTGAATATGTCGCTAGAGTCATTCAAGACAATACTGGTGGTGATCTATTTCAGATTGAAACAGAGCAGACATATCCTGGAACACATGATCCTTTAGTTGATCAGGCTGCAGATGAACAGGATGAAAATGCACGTCCAGCATTAAAAACAACTATTGACAATTTGGATGATTATGATGTGATTTTTCTTGGTTATCCAAACTGGTGGGGAGATATGCCAATGCCTTTATATACATTCTTAGAAGCATATGATTTCAGTGATAAAACGATTATTCCGTTTAATACTCATGGTGGCAGCCGATTTTCAAGTACCATCAGTACTATTGAAGAATTACAGCCAAATGCAACAGTGATTGAAGATGGTTTAACGATTTCCAGAAATGATGTTACTGATGCAGAAAGTGAAATTGTTGACTGGGTTGAAAGTTTAGGATTATAAACGATGTCTATCAAGAAAGCTTTACTCACATTGACAATATTATCAACATGTCTGGCTGGCTGTTCTTCAAATCAAACTTCTAAGCAGGATAACACAGCTTTAGAGATTCAAAGCATTCCAGAAAATTATAAATCACCGGCAACACATTCAGGTGAACTCGTTCAACTGGATTATACAACATATGAATCCTTAAGTTATGAATCCCATGACAAAACATTACAGAAAAGTGCTTATGTCTACCTTCCCTATCAATATGATCCCCATCAATCCTATAACATTTTCTATTTAATGCATGGAGGCTGGAGTAATGAAACAACTGTTTTAGGAACATCCTCTAAACCAACTGAATTAAAATATGCTATTGACCATGCGATTGAAGATGGATTGATGGATCCACTCATTATTGTATATCCAACTTATAATAATGAAAATCCTGATAATAGTGATAACTATAGTCTGGCTCTGACATTAACTGATAACTATCATAATGAACTAGTCAATGATTTAATACCAGCTGTAGAAGGAAAATACAGTACGTATGCCAAAGATACAACGCCTGAAGGTTTACGTCAATCACGAGATCATAGAGGTTTTGGTGGTTTCTCAATGGGCTCAGTCGCAACTTGGCATACTTTTGAATACTGTCTTGATTATTTCCGTTATTTCATGCCTATGAGTGGCAGTTTAACCAGTGATGGAGATTATATGACTTCCATTGTGGAAAATGCTGGTTATTCATGGAATGATTTCTTCATCTTTGCCTTTTCTGGTACTGATGATTTTGCCTATCAGTCATTCACATCACAGATTGAAGCCATGAAAAATGCAGATAACAACATCTTTCGTTTCGCCAATGATGAAACAAAAGGAAATTTAAACTATCTGATCAAAGAAGGAGCTTCACATGATGTGAAGGCTTCTCATGAATACACATACAATGGTTTGTTGTGGTTTTGGAATCATTAATTCAACTTCCCATTATTTCAACAACACATTCTAAAATCAAACATTCTTTTGTATCACATTTCAATACAATATCCTTTTCCTCCCCAACAACATATTTATGCCTTTCTAAACCTTCATGACATATTGAAAAACAGTTGTCTTGGGGAGAACTTTCATAAATCACTTCAAGGAGGTCTTACCAATGAAATACATCAAAAAAATAATCATTTGTCTGATGATGCTTTTCTTGATGACTGCCTGCGCCAGTCCATCTGATTCACCGTCTGCTTCTCAGGCAGGTCAGAATTCCTATATTCAAGATGGTGATAACATTTTGATTACTTATTTTGCTTCTGGTGAAAACAGTGTAGTTGATGTTGCTTCTTCAGCCAGTGTCACACAATATCAGGGAGAACCTGTAGGAATTGTTCATGCTTTAGCCAATATGATTCAGGATAATACTCATGGAGAGCTCTTTTCCATTACAACTTCTGTGCAATATCCTCAATCCAGCGATGATGTCATTGATTATGCTCGAGAAGAACAGGATCAAGATGTCAGACCAGAATTAACAAGTCATATTGATAATTTAGAAGACTATGATGTCATCTTTGTGGGTTATCCAATCTGGTGGCATGATCTTCCTCAAGTCATGTATAGTTTCTTTGATGAATATGACTTTAGTGGCAAAACAATTATTCCATTTTGCAGCCATGCTGGTAGTCAGTTTTCTTCAACAATAGAAACCATTCAGGAACTTGAACCTAATGCACAAGTTGTCGAAGAAGGATTGACAGTCAGTGCTCAAGATGTCGATACAAATCCAGATGAAACAGCAACTCAGGTGAAAGAATGGATTGATAGTCTTGAATAAAAAATTATTAAAGGTGGTGATAGGTATGGGTCTATTGTTAAGTGGATGTGCTTCACAGACAACAGATAATCAAACAACTGCAGTTTCTCAAATCAATGAAAAGACAACTGTCAGTAAGATTGTTCATGATGAAAGATTTGAGAGTTATGGTCAATTTATTTTCCCTATTGAGAGAGGATATGACGAATCACTGACGATCAATCATATTGACTCTTTACTTCCTTATCATAGCCATATCAATACACAAACAACGATTGACGTTCTTAACTATATGACTGATCATCACGATTCTATTTTCTATGATATTTATACAGATGAAGAAAAATCAGCTGATCCAAGCAAAGAGAATACAGGACCAATGTCATTAAGTTAAGATGACAATATTTAACCAGGAATTGTATGGAAATATATTTTTCCTGGTTTTTAATATTTACTCAAGCTCAAAAAGTGTAGTCTTGAAACTACATCTGTCAAGGTATATAATAAACTATGTTAGTTATATCTATAGTTAAAGCATACGACAGTCTTTGGCTTGACATGTCGCTTGTATTTTCTGTTGGGTCGAATTGGCAGAATCTCTTTAGCTATCAGATACTCTACAGGTGGATTCTTTCCACCTTTTTTTCTTAGAAACTCTCTGATGATATGTATGGATTTTGTAAAATTAACCCGATATGTATATTTGTTTCTGTCCTTTTTAGGAATCTTTATTTCCTGTACAATCCTTTGACAGAAATTATACATGATCATACGTGCATAGATTTCCTGCTGTATGAGTTTTCTTTTCTTGGCATGCAATGCATTGAGTCCAATGGCATACTTGAGTTCTTGAAAAGAAGTTTCCTCGCCCCATCTCATATTGTAGATTTCACGGATTTCTTCCATTGAGAATTCCTCTCTGCTTAAATTGGTAGTAATAGTTTCATATTTATCATCGGATATTTTGAATCTCACGACCCTACAGTTGAACTCATACCAGGGATTCTCTTTGTCCATAAAATCAAATCTCATTGATTTGGTAATAATTTTATATATTTCAGGACAGGCTTTTGTCATTTTTGTTTGTTTTAAGGTCAGCATTCTAAACACATCAACATCAAACTCACCATCAGGAAATGGTCCTAGTGACTTGGTGATGCTAGTCGTAGATTCAATGTCTTTAACACGAATGATATATTTATGTCCTGAGTGTACAACATGTTCAAAACCATTGTAGGATTCATAGCCTCTATCGGCAATGAAGATGGCTTTCTGTCCATCATATCTGTCAACAAGTTGACAGAAAGCATCATTTTCGTCTTTTTTGGCTTCACCCTGAATGATAATATCATCATATGTACGTTCTCATAGATCATAACTGGCATTCAAATGATAGGCAGAGTAAGGTTTTGCAAGAGTGCCATGTCTTAATTCAGTTGTTTCATCGTCAAAGATGGTATTGTCAATAGGCAGTTCATTGCCATCAATGGCCAATAGCCTGTAGCCATGAAATAACTTTTTCTTGAAAGTTTTTTTGTTGAATCCATCAAACAAAGCTTTGAAAGCTTCAGACTTGATCTTGCTTCTGGCCTGAACAAAGGCAGAGGCAGAAGGAGTATCAATAGAAAAGTCATTGAATTTGAGAAGTTCATCCTTGATGGAAGAAGCGCCCATGCAAAGGATAATCTTCATGATAGTTTCAAAATCAAGCTTTCTGTTTCTGGTAAAATCAGCATCAGGATTGACACAGAAGATAGAACAGACTTGAGAAAGTGTTTTGATATTGTGAAAAAGGACGTTTTTAAGATGTTTATAGCTATTCATGATCAAGTACCTCCAAGATATACCTATAAACAATTGGCCTATTATCAATAAAAAATTGATAATAGGCCGCACACTATCGTTGCAATGTCAATACTTTTCTTTGAAAAATAATAAAAAAAGAGAGAGGGTATATTTGCAATATAACCCTCGAATGTCATTCAGTCCTTAACTTAATGATATTGCTTCGTATGTTTTTTCTTTTTCTTACTCATATACTTTCTTGCCTTTCATCAATTTTAAATACTTCTCTCATCCTCTCATAACAATTATGACTATTGTTTTACTCAAATAACATCCCAAATTCATTGATTTTATTAACACTTTCAATTAACTAAAAGATGCCAAAAATGAATTATGGTTAAAACATTTCATTATTAAAGAATATTCCTCTTATTTGATAATTGTCTTAATAAGTTGCATCATAATATCTTTATCTTCTGGTCTTGACGTTGCGACTAATATCGTTAAAGTCGCTAAAGCATCATTATTAATTCTTTCTTTTCCATTTTTATATAATGCATTGTTCTTTTCTAAAAAATATAAAAATATTGTTGCCCCTATTCTTTTATTACCATCAATAAAGCTATGGTTTTTAACAATAAAATATAATAATGCACTTGCTTTGTCTTCAAGTGTTGGATATAAGTGATTTCCTCCAAAACTTTGATATATGGTTGATATACTACTTTTAAATGAATCATCTCTTTCAATTGCAAATTGATCTCCTTGGTTTGCAAACATTGTATTGTGTATCAATTTTATACATTCATCATATTGAATAACATAAACATCTTTTTGTCCTTCAGGTACTTCTAAAGTATGATGATCATAATCATCTAATATTTTAAAACCTCTTTGATAAGCTTTTAAAAATTCTAACATAGCATCACTCGATGGTAATTTCCCACCTGCTTCTTTATATTGATCCAGCATTTTTGTAACATATTCAATATCTTGAAAATGTCTATCATTTATAACATATCCTTTTAATAAGTATTCTCTTAATATATTATGAGCCCATTTTCTAAAAAGAATACCATTTTTAGATTTTACTCTATATCCAATACTTATTATCATATCTAAGTTATAATATTCAATTTGTCGAGTCACTTGACGAGTGCCTTCTTTTTGAACTGTCGCAAATTTTGCGACAGTTGAATTATCTAATTCTTCTTTTAATGCATTATTAATATGTCTCCCTATTGTCTTGATATCCCTATCAAACAATTGTGATAATTGTTCTCTATTTAACCATACTGTTTCCTTATTAGAATCAATAGTAACATCTAATACAAAATCTCCATTTTTAAATTGTACAACTTCATTTCTTTCTACTATATCAATCATAATATCACCTTCTTCATCTGAAATTTTATTAATTAACTTATTATATCATTTATTTACATTTATTTCATTAACAAGCACAAAAAAAGACCCAAGATATAATCTTGAATCTTTTTCCGTATTTGTTTTGATTAACGTTTTGAGAACTCCGAAACCTTATAAAATAAGGGTTTTTAAGCCTATTTGTCGCTTACTTGTTGCATTGCCAAAACGACATATCACACCTATTTACGTTATAGCTAGTATTTTATAGTTTCATAACTACTTTTCAACTCAAAGAAATACCTGTTTTTCTTTATATTGATATAATTTCGATTTTCATACTCTACAAACTGGAATTTATTGTTTTGCTTCTCCACAATACCATAAATATATTGAATATACAAGCATAGCAATCAGTCCTATTACCAATAGAACATTCACTTTAATTATAAATACAGACAAAAGAGTATTTGTCAATCCATGAAAAACACTACAAGCAAAAACACATTCCGTTTTTTTGTAAATTGTCGCCAGCCAAAAGCTTAGTATAACAGCTAACGCTAAGAAAAAGAGAAATGGCATATTTTGTTGCGATGAGCCATTTACAAACCAAAGGGGAATATGCCAAATTCCCCACACAACACCCGTAATGATTGTGGCTATAGGGAAATTCAATTTTTCCTCTAATAAAGGCTGCATAACACCTCTCCAACCTAATTCTTCTTCGCCGCCATATATAAATGTTGCCTGAAGAAAGATTAAAGGCATCAAATACCATGGTAATGCGGAATTAAATTCCCTTGACGATAAACCTATTGTCAGTATTTCAAAAATAGAAAATAAAAACAAAAAAATCAATGATTTCTTTCTGTAGCCAAAAATAAAATGTAATATAGATTTAACCGTGTTTTTTTCTTCTAAGACAAAGAAAGTTGCTATTGTCGGTCCGAATCCTCCTATAATATGTAAAATAGTGCCTAAAGGATGCGAAAATGGGATAATATTTAAACTTGTTAACACAGCAAGTCCAGACCAGGCTATCCCTGTAATAACAAATGTAATTATAAGAAATTTTGCTAACCGTTTAGTATCCAATTCAGTATATCTCCTTTTCAAATTCCAATTTATCTAACTAAATTATCTCATGTGGAGTTTTTTATTACAAGATAATTTAACTTACATGCTTATTTTTCACAATAGGATGTTTGCTGAGATAATCAGATAGAGTAATACTTTTTGTATCATGAAATACGATATCCTTATCTTCATCTACATCTCGATACACAAGATGATTTTGTTCATCTATCACATCATAGAGAAATAGAGAAATATGGTTAGTTTTTTTGTATCTTACTTGTCGCTTACCGTTTTTAATTTATAAATATACAAAAAACTCAAATCGAGTTTTAGCCGATAAATAAAGGCTTTTGCTGATTTGAGTTTCTTTGAATTTCTCTGAATAAACGTATAAATTAACGTTTTGAGAACTGTGGTGCTCTACGAGCTGCTTTAAGTCCGTATTTTTTACGTTCTTTAACTCTTGCATCACGAGTCAAGAATCCAGCTGTTTTTAATACTGGTCTGTAATCTTCTCCAGCTTCTAATAAAGCTCTTGAAATTCCATGACGGATAGCTCCAGCTTGTCCACTGTAACCTCCACCTTTAACATTAACAATCACATCAAACTTACCAGTTGTACCAGTTAATTCAAGTGGTTGGTTGACGATCATTAATAATACATCTGATGGTAAATAATCTTTTGCTTCTCTACCATTGATGACGATTTTTCCTGCACCTGGTGTTAAAATAACACGTGCTACTGAAGACTTTCTACGTCCAGTTCCTCTGTATTGTACATTAGCCATTTATTCTCGTCCTCCTTATCCCTTAATTTTTAATTCAACTGGTTGTTGTGCAGCATGTGGATGTTCACTACCAGCGTATACAAATAATTTCATCCCTTGTTTTCTTCCAAGTGTGTTATGAGGTAACATACCTTTAACAGCTGCTTCTACAAATCCTGTTGGATTTGTTTCTTTAAATTGGCGAGCAGTTTTAACTTTTAAACCACCTAACCAACCAGAATGATGATAGTATTTAACTGTATCTAATTTTTTTCCAGTCATTACTACTTTGTCTGCATTAACGATAATAACATAATCACCAGTATCTACATGTGGTGTAAATGTTGGTTTATGTTTTCCTCTTAATACAGATGCTACTTCTGATGCTAAACGTCCTAAAGTTAATCCTTCAGCATCAACAACGTACCATTTACGTTCAATTGTGGCTTCTTTAGCCATTGTTGTTTGTCTCATTTTTAATCCTCCTGTAGTTTCCGGGGCTACAAACGTTAAAATAAGGCAACTCTTATTATAACAATATTCGCATTTTTGTCAATATGATTTTCTCTGTATTCATCGCCTTTTTTAATATGCGTAAATTGAAAAACTAAATTCCATCCCTAAATCAATTTATATGGAATTTAATTTTACAAATCCAATGATAGAATTT
>NZ_CAXSKY010000026.1:0-34959 GCF_964238065.1 Clostridium sp. AUH-JLR23 | reverse complement strand
ACAGCGGCGAAGATAGTAGGCAACTGCGAAAATAGCACGCTGCCAGTCCATGTGAGGGAATAGTCATTCTATTCCCTTTCTTTTTTTTATTCTCATTCTTTTTTGGATGATTTTTTTTATTTTATTATGTTATAATAGATAAAAGGATATAAAAAAGGGGGAATGTTATCTTATGAATTTTGTATATATATCACCATCCTTTCCAAAAAATTTTTATCAATTTTGTAACCGTTTAAAAAATAATGGAGTCACAGTTTTAGCAATTGCGGATACACCTTATGATAATTTAAGTGAAGAATTAAAGAATTCAATAGATGATTACTATCAAGTATATTCTATGGAAGACTATGATGAAATGGTAAAGGCGATGGGTTATTTTATTTTCCATTATGGACATATAGATTGGTTGGAATCTAATAATGAATATTGGCTTGAACAGGATGCCAAATTGCGTACGGATTTTAATATTACAACAGGTATTCATACAAACCATATTGAAGATATTAAATGTAAATCAAAGATGAAGAAGTTTTATGAAGAAGCAGGAGTCAAAACAGCACGTTATCATTTAGTCACTGATTTGGAATCAGGTTTAAAATTTGTTCATGATGTTGGCTATCCTGTTGTAGTCAAACCAGATAATGGGGTTGGGGCAGCAAAGACTTATAAAATTTCTAATCAGGAGGAGTTAGAACATTTTTATCAGGAAGAACATTTTACACAATATATAATGGAAGAATTTGTTAATGGATTAATTATTTCATATGATGGTATTGCTAATTTAAATAAAGAGATTTTATTTGAAACATCACATGTTTTTCCAAATCCCATTATGGATGTAGTGAATGATCAAAGTAGTATGTATTATTATTCTTTAAGAGAAATACCTTATGATTTGAAACAAGCTGGACAGGCATGTGTGAAAGCCTTTTATACAGCTGGAAGATGTTTCCATATGGAATTCTTTAGATTGTTAGAGGATAAACCTGGGTTAGGTCAAAAAGGAGAGATTGTTGGCTTAGAAGTTAATTTAAGAACACCAGGAGGTTATACTCCTGATATGATGAATTATGCCAATAATATTGATGTTTACCAAATCTATGCAGATATGGTTACAAAAGGGTATAGTGACTATGATCATCAGCGTCCATATCATTGTGTGTATTGTGGAAGAAGAGATGGTATCTCATATTCTCATACACATGAAGACATTGTATCACGTTATCATTTTGATTTGGTTATGTGTGAAAGAATGCCAGATATTTTAAGTGGAGCTATGGGTAATTTTACATATACTGCTCGATTTGAGAATATGGAGCAAGTCAATGAATTCGTTGATTTTGTTTTAGGTTAGGAGTGAGAATATGAAGACAGAATGGTTTAAGGAATATAGCGAATGTTTATTACGTGATATGGAATTTAAGGTTTATGGTCATTCAGGAACACCAATTTTGGTTTTTCCTGCACAAAATGGAAGATTCTTTGACTTTGAAAATTTTGGTATGGTGCATACAGTAGAGCACTTGATTGATGCAGGACGAATTCAGCTATTTTGTTGTGATAGCATTGATCAAGAATCTTGGTCAGCTGAAGGGATGGATAATGGACATAGAACATATATGATGGAACAGTGGTTCTATTATATCGTTAATGAATTGGTTCCAAGAATTTTAGAAATTAATTCTTATGGTCGTGATGGTCAGTATGCAGATGGCATTTATACAACAGGTTGTTCAATGGGTGCAACTCATGCAGTGAATTTCATGTTCAGAAGACCGGATATTTTTAAAGGTACCATTGCTTTGAGTGGATATTATGATAGTGATTTGTTTTTTGGAGATTATCATGATGATATTCTTTATCGCAATTCACCAATTCAATATCTTCATGGTATGAGTTATGACCATCCTTATGTTGAGATGTATCGTCATTGTCGTATTGTTTTATGTTGTGGGCAAGGAGCATGGGAAGATGATATGATTAGAAGTACATCGCGTATGAAAGAACTTTTAGAATATAAAGATATCCCAGCATGGATTGATTTTTGGGGTCACGATGTGAATCATGATTGGGATTGGTGGCAAGTTCAATTCCCATATTTTGTAGAAAGGGTTATATAATAATGAATGTTATCTTTATATCACCACATTTTCCAGATTATTTTTACAATTTCTGTGACCGATTAAAAGTCAGAGGAGTTCGTGTTTTGGGAATCGGTGATGCGAATTATGAAAACTTGCCATATCATACAAAACTTGCCTTAACAGAATATTATCGTGTAGATGATTTAGAAAATTATGAAAGTGTATATAGAGCCTGTGCTTATTTTACATGGCATTATGGAAAAATTGATTGGATAGAATCTCAAAATGAATATTGGTTAGAACTGGAAGCAACATTAAGAAATGAATTTAATGTCACAACAGGAACCAAAATACAAAATCTATCACCAATGAAATACAAATCAAAAATGAAAGAAGTCTATCAAAAGATTGGGATACCAACTGCCAGATATCGAAAAGTTGATGATTACCTTGCGACAAAAGCATTTGCGAACAAGGTAGGATATCCAGTTATTGTTAAACCTGATAATGGTGTGGGTGCTAGTTCAACATATAAATTGAAAAATGATGATGAATTAGATTATTTCTTTGCGACAAAGCCATCTTATATTCAATTTATTATTGAGGAACTTGTTCCTGGTCATGTTGAAACATTTGATGGAATTACTGATAAAGATAAAAATATTTTGATTTGTTCATCACATGTCATGTTGAATTCTATAATGGATAATGTAAATGAATTAAGTGATACTGCTTTTTACTCACAACCAGTTGAAGGATTGGATTTATATGAAATCGGAAAAAAGGTTGTAGAAGCTTTTGATACAAGAAGTCGTTTTTATCATTTTGAATTCTTTAGATTAGATGAAGATAAAGAAGGATTAGGAAGAAAAGGAGATATTGTTGGATTAGAAGTTAACATGAGAGCACCTGGTGCTTATATGCCTGATATGATTGATTTTGCATATAATGTCGATGTTTATACAATATGGGCTGATATGATTAAATATAATCAGTGTTTCTATGATATTCATCGTGAATATTGGGTAGCATATACAGGGCGTAGAGAAGGAATATGGTATATGCATAACTATGATCAGATTAGAGAAACTTATGGACAGAATATAGCCTTAGAAACAGATGTTCCAGAATCATTAAGTGGAGCAATGGGTAATCATGTCTTTATTGTGAAATCTAAATCAAAAGAAGAACTCTTTGAAATGATTCGTTATATTTTAAAAAGAGAAGATGGAACAGATTGGTTTTAATAAAAGAAAGATTTGAATTGAAGGGAAACTTTCGATTTAAATCTTTTTTATAAAAAACAAAAAAATTACAAATGAAAGGCTTTTATATCAGATATTTTATGTTATAATGGCAAAGGAAAGAAAGAAGGTGTTATTATGTCTCCGGAGCCGGATGAAGATACGAAATTAACAATAAAACAAAGCATAACAGGAGACATAATTGATATTCTCCTGTTATAGAAGAGGAGGATAAAAATGATCGAATTTTACAAAACTTTTGGAACAGAAACAAAAAAAGTCGAAACATTAGAAACAGGATGCTGGATTAATGTTGTTTCACCAACAGAAGAAGAAAAACAATTTTTAATTAATGATTTGGGAATTGTTCCTGAATTTGTGCAAGCTTCATTAGATGAAGAAGAAAGTTCACATATTGATTTTGATGATGATTACAATCAGACATTAGTCATTGTCGATTATCCAAGTGCAGAAGAAACTGAAGGAAAATACGATAAAATGACTCTACAATATACAACATTACCATTAGGTATTGTTTTAATGAAAGGATATATTATTACAATTTCATTATATGAGAATTTAAATATTGAAGATATGGCAACAGGTAAAGTCAAGGGTATTCATACAGAAATGAAGACGAGATTTTTATTAAAGCTTCTTTTAAGAATTTCTCAAAGATACTTGATTTATTTACGTCAAATTGATCGATTATCATCTTTGACTGAACAAAAACTTCATAAATCAATGCAAAATAAAGAACTTATTCAAATGCTTGGATTAGAAAAATCTTTAGTTTATTTTTCAACATCATTAAAAACTGATGAAATTACTTTGAATAAGATCATGCGTGGAAAATCTATTAAACTTTATGAAGATGATCAGGATTTATTAGAAGATGTTTTAGTAGAAATTAATCAGGCCATTGAAATGTGTAGTATTTATTCAAATATCTTATCTGGAACAATGGATGCTTATGCTTCTGTTATTTCAAATAACTTAAATATTGTTATGAAGGTTTTAACAGTTATCACTATTGTGATGTCAATACCAAATATTATCTTTAGTTTTTATGGAATGAATGTTTCAGGTTTACCAGGACCAGTATGGTGGGTCCCAACTTTGATTGCCGTTATTGCATGTGTTATTGCTTCGTTTATATTTATGAAAAAAGATATGTTTCATTAAGTACATGGAACATATCTTTCTTTTTTTGAAAATTTGAACATTCAATATAAGAAACATGTATAATAAATGAAAAGAAGAGGAGGACAATAATATGGTAAGACAATTTCCAGAAGGTTTTTTATGGGGTGGCGCAACAGCTGCCAATCAGTATGAAGGTGGCTGGAACGAAGGAGGCAAAGGAATCAGTGTTTCTGATTGTGCGAGACATCATTTAGATATTGATGTTCAAGATTATCATGCACAAAATGCCATTACAACAAAAGATATTGAAGATGCATTAAAATCACAGGATGATTCTTTATATCCAAAAAGACATGGGGCAGATGGATATCATCATTATAAGGAAGATATTAAACTCTTTGCCCAAATGGGATTCAAGGTTTATAGAATGTCTATTGCCTGGTCACGTATTTTTCCAAATGGTGATGATCAAGAACCTAATGAAGAAGGTTTAAAATTTTATGATGATGTTTTTGATGAATGCTTAAAATATGGTATCGAACCATTAGTGACAATGTCACACTATGAACCACCATTAAATATAGTTTTAAATTATAATGGATGGGCATCAAGAGAAGTTGTGGATATGTTTGTCAAATATGTGGGAGTCATCTGTGAAAGATATAAAGATAAAGTCAAATATTGGTTAACATTCAATGAGGTAGATTCTATGATTAGACATCCTTATACAACAGGAGGACTTGTTGAAGACCGTTTCCCAGGGCAGAATTTCCAACAGGTTATTTTCCAAGCTATGCATCATCAATTTGTAGCTTCAGCTCTTGCTACAAAGATTTGCCATGAAAAAATTCCTGGTTCAAAAGTAGGTTGTATGTTAACAAAACTGACATATTATCCTTATACTTGTAAACCAGAAGATGTTTTACAGGCACAACAGGATATGAGAAGTACATATTGTTATAGTGATACACAAGTCTTTGGAGAGTATCCAGCTTATTTATTAGCTAAATTTAAAAATGAAGGTATTCATATTGAAATGCAGGATGATGACTTAGAAATTATGAAGAAATATCCAGTAGACTTTGTTTCATTTAGTTACTATTCATCAAGTTGTGTTGCAAAAGATGACAAAGGTTTAAAGAAAACTGCAGCCAATACGAATGTGGCAATAAAAAATCCATATATTCCTTCATCTGATTGGGGATGGCAAATTGATCCTATTGGTTTAAGAGTGTCTTTAGTTGATTTATATGATCGTTATAGAAAACCATTATTTATTGTAGAAAATGGTTTAGGAGCTAAAGATGAACTTGTGAATGGAACAGTTGATGATCAATATCGTATTGATTATTTTGATGCACATTTTAGAGAAATGTTGAATGCTATTGAAATAGATGGCGTAGATTTAATGGGATATACATCATGGGGATGTATTGATATTGTCAGTGAATCTACAAAACAAATGAGTAAAAGATATGGATTTATTTATGTGGATTGTGATGATTTAGGAAATGGAACTTATAAAAGATATAAGAAAAAATCTTTTGATTGGTATAAACATGTTATTGAAACAAATGGAGCTTGTTTATTTGAAGGAGAATAAAAATGTTAGAATATAAATTTGATACACAGTTATTAATTGAAGGAAAAAACTTAAATGAAGACGAAATTAATGATTATATTACAGAACATTTTCAGGGAGATTGTTTATTAGCTGTTGGTGATGATGAACTCATTAAAATTCATTTTCATACCAATGAACCATGGCTTGTTTTACAATATGGGGCAACACTTGGAGAAATCTATGATATTGTTGTTGAAAATATGGAAAGACAGGCACATGGGCTAAAAGGATAGATTGTGGATATCAAAGTTATTGTTTTACAGATGATACAATTATTTCTGGTGATTGCTTTAGGGTATCTTTTATTAAAGATCAAGATACTGGATGTAGACTTTAATAAACGTTTAACAACACTTTTGTTGTCGGTCACAACACCAGCATTGATTGTATCTTCTGTTTTATCTACAAATATTGAAAAACAAATATCTGAAATTGTTTTTGTGTTTATTGTAGGAATTGTCATCTTTCTTGTTTTACCTATTTTGGGCTTTTTGATTGTCAAAGTTATGAGAGTTCCTCTTCAACAACAAGGTTTATATATTTTCATGACAATGTTTTCTAATATCGGTTTTATGGGCTTTCCTGTTATGAAATCTATTTTTGGAAATCAAGCCGTATTTTTAACTGCTATTTTTAATATGATTTTTAATTTGCTTGTGTTTACAGCAGGTATTCTTTTTATGAATTATCATTCTGTACAAAAAATAAAAATCAATTTGAAACAGCTTCTTTCACCAGGCGTGATTGCTTCACTTGTGGCTTTGTTTATTTATTTTACAGGTTTACAGGTTCCCGATGTTTTGTCTTCAACGATAACCATGATTGGTGATATTACAACACCTATTGCCATGTTGCTTATTGGCTCAACACTTGCTACGATTCCAGTTAAAGAAGTCTTTACTGAAGTCAGAATATATCCATATACGATTTTAAAACAGATTGTTATTCCAGTTATAGCTTATCCTATTTTAAATGCTTTTATTCGTGATCCTTTAATACTTGGCGTTTCTTTAATTATGCTTGCTATGCCAGTAGGAAATATTGCTGTATTATTTGCAACAGAATATCAAAAAGATGTTGCCTTGGCAGCTAAAGCTGTTTTTATGACAACATTACTTTCTATTGTTACGATTCCAGTGATTGTAGCTTTATTCTTGGCATAAAAAGTTTTATAAATTGATAACATATTTTTATTCTGCGTATTTTATTGACAAGGATAAGTTTTTATGAATATAATAAATGAGGATTATTTAATAATGCCCCAGAAATGAGGCGTTTTTTTATGCAAAAAAATTATGATGTCATTATTGTTGGGGCTGGACCAGCAGGAATTATGACAAGTTATGAATTGTATTTAAAAAATCCAGAATTAAAAGTATTACTTATTGATAAAGGACATGATGTGATGTATAGACATTGTCCTATTAAAGATAAGAAAATTAAAAGTTGTCCACAAATTAAAGAAAATGAACCAGGATGTTTACCTGCTTGTTCAATTACTTCAGGATTTGGGGGAGCCGGTGCTTACTCTGATGGTAAATTCAATATTACCAGTGAATTTGGTGGTTGGCTAACAGATTATTTAGATAATCAGGAAGTTGAAGATGTAATTCATTATGTGGATGAATTGTATTTGAAACATGGTGCAACACGTGAAATTACTGATCCAACGACTGATAAAGTGAAAGAAATTGAAAAACGTGGATATGCTGTTGGATTGAAATTATTACGTGCTAAAGTGCGTCATTTAGGAACTGAAGAAAATTTGAGAATTATGACAGAAATGTCTAATGAACTTAAACAGCATATTGATATGGCATTTAAAACAGCAGTTAAGGATATTCTTGTAGAAGATCATCATGTTAAAGGGATTGTTTTAGAAAATGGTGAAGAAATTTATGCTCCTCATGTTGTGTTAGCTCCTGGAAGAGATGGTTCAACATGGTTAGCCAAAGTGTTTAAACGTCAGGGATTAGAACTTTATAATAATCAGGTTGATATAGGTGTAAGAGTAGAAACAAGTAATATTGTTATGGATGAAATTAATTCTCATCTTTATGAAGGTAAATTTGTATACAATACATCTGTGGGAACTAAAGTCAGAACTTTCTGTTCAAATCCAAGTGGCCATGTTGTTATTGAAAATCATTCAGGGACAATGTTAGCCAATGGACATGCTTATCATGATCCAAAACTTGGAAGTCATAATACCAATTTTGCATTATTAGTTTCACATGTTTTTAGCGAACCATTTAATGAACCTAACGAATTTGCTCATGAGGTTGCTAGACTTGCCAATATGCTATCACATGGAAGCATTATTGTACAACGCTATGGTGATATTAAAAGAGGACGTCGTACAACTGTGAAACGTTTAAAAGAAGGTTATACTGTTCCAACATTACCTGAAGCTGTACCAGGAGATTTAGGGCTTGTGTTACCATATAATACGATGAAATCTATTATTGAAATGATTGAAGCTTTAGATCATGTCACACCAGGAATTGCCAATGAACATACATTGCTTTATGGAGTAGAAGCTAAATTCTATTCAGCAAGACCTAAAGTAAGAGAAGGATTTGAAAGTGAGATTGATGGTCTGTATGTAGGTGGCGATGGTGCTGGACTAACACGTGGATTGGCTCAGGCAGGAGCTAATGGAATCTTAATTGCGAGACATATTTTAAATAAATAAAATGATAACTACAATAAACTCTTTGTATTTATTGTAGTTTTTCTTTTGGGGCTAAAAGTTTACAATTGGTATATTTTCCATTATAATAGAAACAATAATGAGGGGGTAATCATTTATGAACATTGATGGAAAAAAGATTGCAGCAAAGCGAAAAGATGAACTCAAACAAAAGATTGATTTATTAAAAGAAAATGGTCAAAGACTACCAAAATTAACAGTTGTATTAGTAGGTGAAAATCCTGCCAGTCAAACATATGTTCGCAATAAAGATAAAGCATGTGCCTATGTAGGGATGTTATCTGATATTGTGAAACTGGATGAACAGACAACAGAAGAAAAGTTAATTGAAGTGATTCAAAAACTTAATCATGATGATACTGTAGATGGCATCTTGGTACAGTTGCCATTACCACAACATATTCATGAAGACAAAATACTTCATTTAATTGATCCACAAAAAGATGTAGATGGATTTCATCCATCTAATGTAGCTAAACTTGTGTTAGGAGAAAAAGGACTGGTACCTTGTACTCCACAAGGTATGATGGTTTTATTAGATGAAATTCATTATGACTTAACTGGAAAAGAAGTTGTTGTTGTTGGAAGAAGTAATATTGTTGGAAAACCAGTGGCTTTACTATGTTTGCATAAACATGCAACTGTGACAATTGCACATTCCCGTACAATGAATTTAGCCACGTTATGTCAAAGAGCTGATGTCTTAATAGCGGCAATTGGTCAACCTAAGTTTTTTAATAAAGATTATATTAAAAAAGGTGCTGTGGTGTTGGATGTTGGTATTAATCGTGATGAAAATCATAAATTATGTGGTGATGTTGATTATGAAGATGTCAAAGATCTTGTATCTTATATTACACCAGTGCCTGGAGGTGTAGGACCAATGACAATTGCGATGTTATTGGAAAATACTTATAAAGCTTATCAACAAAGAGAGGAGCACAAAAATGGAATATAATTTAAACGATATTGTTGAAATGAAAAAACAACATCCTTGTAAAAAGTCTAATCAATGGCAAATTATACGTATGGGTGCAGATATCAAAATTAAATGTTTAGGGTGTGGAGCCATTGTTATGTTTTCTCGTCGTGATTTTGAAAAACGTTTAAAAAAGGTTATACCAGCTCATGAAAATACGTCTGATTGAAGAAAAAGATAATAAAGAAGTCGAAAAACTGATTAGAGATTGTCTGATAGAATTTGGTGGTAATAAACCAGGTTGTGCCTGGGAAGATAAAGATTTAGGACAATTTTATCAAGTTTATCAACCTGCTCATAAACAATATCTTGTGATTGTTGAAAATGATCATGTTGTTGGTGGTTGTGGTATAGGACCAGTGGAAGGCAAAGAAGGTATATGTGAATTGCAGAAAATGTATTGTTATAAGGCGATACGTGGTACAGGCATAGCACAAGAATTATTAAACCTGTCCTTAGATTTTGCAAAGACATACTATCAGCAATGTTATTTGGAAACATTTTCCAATATGATAGCAGCCAATCGTTTCTACTTAAAAAACGGGTTTATTCCGTTGGAACAACCCCTTATTCAAGGACCACATTATGCTTGTGATAGATGGTATATAAAAGATTTATAGGAGTGATTGAGAATGTTATTTGAACATCAATATCAATTTTCTAAACGTATGCAAATGCATGATATTACTGAAATCGTCAAACAGGATATTAATCGCTGCCACATAGATGAAGGAATTGTTGTGGTATATACACCACATACAACGGCTGGAATCACTGTCAATGAAAATGCGGATCCTGATGTTGTTAGAGATATGATCAATGCTTTTGAACGTGTTTTTCCTACAGAACATTTGGATTATCATCATTTTGAGGGGAATTCACATGCCCATATTAAGTCAACTCTTTTTGGCCCAAGTCAGACTTTTATCATTCATCGTGGTCAACTTTTATTAGGAATATGGCAAGGCATTTATCTATGTGAATTTGATGGACCTAGGCAAAGAACTTTTTATGTTAAAATCATAGAGGGATAAGATGAAAGACTTTTATGAAACTTCAAGACTGATTCTTAGACATTTTCGTATGGGAGATGAACAGGCAATATATGAATTATTAAGTGATCCTGATGTTAATCTTTTTTTACCTATGTTTCCATTACAGAGTGTCGAGGAAGCAAAAGATTATTTGCAGACGCATTATTTAGATAAATATAAAAATCAAGATGGTTATTATTATGCAATCTGTTTAAAGGAAAATGATAGACCTATTGGATATATTCAAATCAGTGGTGATGAGAGTCATGATTTTGGCTATGCTTTAAGAAAAGAGTTTTGGCATCAGGAAATAGTGAGTGAAGCAGCTCTAAAAATGGTTGAAGAATTCAAAACATCTGATTTGCCATACATTACTGCAACGCATGATGTTTGTAATCCTCATAGTGGAAATGTCATGAAAAAGATTGGTATGAAATATTGTTATTCTTATAAGGAACAATGGATGCCTAAAAATATTTTAGTTACTTTTAGAATGTATCAGTATCATTTTAAAAAGGATGAGGATTTTATTTATTTAAAATATTGGAATAAATATCCTCATCATATTGAAAAAGACATTTAATGTCTTTTTTTTGTTTCTTGACAAAGAAGGACAATATGTCTAAACTAAAAAACGTTAAGGGAGGGAAAATTGTGGATAAAGATAGAATGGGGTCACAAAAAGTTTTAACTTTATTGATTGAACTATCTATACCAGCTATGATTGGGATGATTGTCAATGCTATTTATAATATTGTAGATAGAATGTTTATTGGTAATGCTCCTGATTTAGGATCATTAGGTTTAGCAGGAATTACTGTGTCTTATCCAGTGACTTTAATTTTGATGGCGTTAAGCTTAATGGCAGGAGTTGGAGGAGCTACACGTTTTTCTATTGCTTTAGGTGCTAAGGAAGAGGAAGATGCTAAATATTATCAGGGCAATGCTTTAATGATTACAGTTATCTTTGGTATTGTTTTTATGGTTTTAGGTAATATTTTTATGGATCCTATATTAACTATACTTGGAGCTAGTGAAAAGGTTTTACCTTATGCCAGTGATTACTTGAGTATTATTTTATATGGTGGTGTTTTTCAATGTGTAGCCATGTGTGGAAACAATTTCTCACGTGCCCAAGGAAATGCTAAAAACGCTATGGTTTCACAGCTGTTAGGAGCAGGTTTTAATATTGTTTTTGATTATATTTTAATTGTTCAATTTCATATGGGAATGGAAGGTGCCGCACTTGCGACAATTGGTGGACAATGTTTAAGTATGATATGGCAATTGTCTTTCTTATTTGGAAAAAGAGGAATCATTCCATGTCGTTTATCACATATGAAGTTGAAAAAACATTATACATATATGATTATGAAAACAGGTTTGCCAGCCTTTTTAATGCAATTATCAACAAGTGTTTTAAATATTGTTATTAATGGAACATTAGGTTTGTATGGTGGGGATTTGGCTATTTCAACAGTAGGAATTATTACAAGTGTTCAAACACTTATGTTGATGCCATTAACAGGTATGACACAAGGACAGCAGCCTATTATTAGTTATAATTATGGTGCTAAGAATTATCATCGTGTTAAAGAAACATTAAAGTATACGATTATAGGTTCTAGTATTCTTTCTTGTTTAGGATTTTTAGTGATTCAATTATTCCCATCAATGATTATTTCTATATTTAATCAAGAGCCAGCAATTATTGAATTAGGAAATAGTGCTTTACGCATTTGGTTTATTTGTTTACCATTGGTTGGATGTCAAACAATGTGTGCTAATTTCTTTCAGGCAATTGGAATGGTTAAACAATCCAGCTTTCTTAATTTATTAAGACAATGCTTATTATCGATACCATTGATTTTAATTCTTTCTTGGATTTTTGGATTATATGGTGTCTTTATTGCTGTACCAATTGCAGATTTCATAGCATTTATCATTACAATGTATCTTATTCAAAAACGTTTAAAGACTTTTAATGTTGCATAAAGAGAAAGTATGATTTTTATGATCATACTTTTTTGATTATATTCAATATAATAAAAAGTATTGATTATCATAGCTATCATCTATGACAATCAATACTTAGGGATGATTTATTGTTTTTTTACGTAAGCAATTAAACGAGCCCCAGGACCAGCATGTGTACCAATAACCGGTCCAACAATACCATGTAATGTTTCACCAAAATGTAAAGTTTCCCTTAATGTATTTTCAAACTTATCTAAACCATCAGATGAGCCAGTATATCCGATACAGATAGGTTCATCTAAATCCATTTCACCATCTTGTTGAATTAAGTCAATAATTTTAGCAGTAGCTTTTTGAGTCCCTCTGGCTTTCGCAAATACATCTAATTTGCCTTCATCAAAACCAATAATAGGTTTAAATTTCAAAAGTGTTCCTGCTGTTGCAGCTGTTCTTGATAAACGTCCACCTTTATATAAATATTCTAATGTATCTACAAAAGCAAATAAGCGAATACGATGTTTATATGCTTCTAAAAATGTATAGAGATCTTGAGCATTCATACCTTCATTTCTTAATGCAACTGCTTTTAATACAAGTAATCTTTGCATCTGCGTTGTTCCTAAGCTATCAATCACATAAATATCATCATAATCAACTAAATCTTTTGCAAGATTAGCACTTTGATATGTTCCACTAATAACACTAGACAAAGTAATAACAATAACACTATCATTGTTGTTTTTTGCTGTTTCATACAAATCAACAAAGTCTTGAGGTGATGGTTGTGATGTAGATGGTAATGTCTGACTATTAACTAATAAATCATAAAATTCTTCTGGTTGTAAATCAATACGGTCTTTATATTCTTTTCCATCAATAATGACTTTTAAAGGCACAACTTCAACATTGAGTTCCTTTGCATATTTTAAATCAATATCAGATGTAGAATCAGTAATTATTTTTATCATTTTTCTTTTCCTCCGTCATAAATATTCTAATTGTACGAAGCATTTTCTCTAAGGATTTCACTTCTTCTTTACTAAACAGTTTTTCAATTTCTTTAAGGGCTTTTTTAATATAATGATCATTTTCACGATAAAACTCCAAGAATTTACTTGTAACTTTTAAATGATAAGATCGTTTATCTTCTTGACTGACTGTTTTATTTAAATATCCTTTTTCTACCAATTGATTGACTTTATATGTAGCATTAGGCTGTGAAATTCCCATATATTTAGCATATTCTAAAATAGTGGGTTCACCTAACATATAAATAATATCTAAGCTAAATGCTTCTTGCATAGTGAGTTCTTTAGAAGTAGCACACATAGATGAATAAAAATTCATTTTGAATATATTATAAACAGCCTGAAATTCCTGACTTAGCATATAACCTCCTCATAAATACTTAAAATATTTTAAGTATAGTATAAATTATTTTTAATGAAAGTCAATTATAAAACACAGAATTGCAATGATAATTGCTACAAAAACATCACTTATATGATGAACCCCACTTAAAATACGTGTTAAACTGACAATCAATGCAATGATACATGCAAAAACGCCAATATAAAAATGAGCATAAAAACATACAAAAGCAATAATACAGGCACTAACAGTATGACGACTTGGAAAAGATTCGCCATGTTTATGACCTCTTAAGGGTTGAATATTCATATGATCATAGGGACGGGGACGATTCACTATTTTTCTAAAAACCGTCACAATCACAAAAGCTATACATGGTCTTAGAATGGCATCTATCAAATAAGGACTATGAATATACCATAAATAAATCAAGACACATGGATATAAGATAAACGTTACATAAGGACAATATTGTGTTAAAAAAATAATGATTTTTTCTAAACGAGGACGTTGTCTTATATACGCTAACATGGACTGATAAAAACATTCCAAAGCTCTCACCCTTTCTTTACCATTATATCGAAAATATGTGATGAAAACAAATAAAATAAAAATTTTAAAAGATAAGTGCAGTGATGTTTGTAGATTATACAAAATGCACTGACGAATAAATAGAAAATGGTGTAGGACTGTGTCATTGATGGGATTATTTGAAATTGATATAATGTGAATAGAGTATGATTGATGGAGATAAGATATAATGAAAATAACAGGAACGAAAAGTTATATACAAATTGAAGAGGATAATGGCAATATAGCAAGATTTGATGGTGAAGTTTGTTTCAATGATTTTTATGCATGGGTTGATTCAATCTGTTGGATTAAACATCAAGGAGAAATAACGGATCAGGACAGAATTCATTTGATTTATCAGGCAACGCAATATGGTAAGGATCATGATATCAAGATATTGTTCTTTGATAATGATAATAAAGTTATGTTTGAAGCAGAGCTTGGACTGAAAACGGAAGTTTATTGGGCTAAAAACGATCTTATCTTTATAGCTGTTATTTTTTTGTCAATGATTTTTCCAATAGTGTTTATTGCTGTGTTAGATGTTGTGAGTTCAATGTTTTTATTTGCTTTGAGTATGGGTGCCATCATTTTTGTAAGTCCCTTTATCTTGTGGGGAATTTCTATATGTAGATTCCAGATGATTGCTAAGGGAGATGATATAACGATGAGACCAGTCATAGGGACAAGCTATACATTTCCTGTAACAGAAATAACAAGAGTTGAAAGAAAGGTAAAAAATGTATATGGATGGCAAGAATGTGTTAAGATTGTGATTTATATAAAAAATAAAAAAATAACACTTCGTCGAAGTATGATAGGGTTTGATGACATGGATGCCTATCTTTTGCGACATGTTGATCATATTATATAAAAATATATCTTTGATATGATTTGATAGAGTATGATAAGTGGCTGTTTAAAATTAAAAAAATGTTTTTAGCACTCCGGTATTGACAGTGCTAAATGATGGGTATATAATAATATCAGAAATAAGGAAAGAGAATAGAAAAGGCATTCCTTACTTCTCATATCAAACATTGTTCATTCTCTAACAATGCTTAGAATTATTCATAAGAGGTGATATATATGTTAATGCCTAGTATTTTTGGAGAAAGTTTATTTGATGACTGGTTTGATGATTTTGACAAGGAATTCTTTGGAAAGAAAAATCCATTGTATGGAAAACATTCAAGAAATGTGATGAAGACAGATGTAAGAGAAACAGAAGGAACATATGAATTGGATGTGGATCTTCCAGGCTTCAAGAAAGAAGATGTGGAATTGTCATTTGACAATGGATATTTGACAATTTCAGCTAAAAAGAGCTTAAATAAAGATGAGAAGAATAAAGAAGGACAATATATCCGACAGGAAAGATATGCAGGAAGCATGAGTCGAAGCTTCTATGTAGGAGAAAGTGTTCCACAGAGTGATATTAAAGCAAAATTTGAAGATGGTGTTTTAAGAATTTCAATTCCAAAACAGGATATGAAAGTCATCGAAAACAACAATACAATTACGATTGAATAAGCAGGGTTAAAACAACCCTGCTTTACATATTCTTAAACAAAATTTTATATAAAATGATAGTAAGCTCATGAAAAAGAGCATATATTAAGGGCAGTTATCAGGTTTTCTCTCCACAATAACATTCTTTATACTGATAACCAAGTGGGTTAACCACTTTTTTTTATTGTACAACTACCGCTGTGCCAGATACAGTCACCATTAACATACCATTATCAGCACCTAAAACTTCATAATCAACATCAATTCCTACAATAGCATTTGCACCTTTTTGATAAGCACGTTCTTCTAACTCTTTTAATGCATTTTCTCTAGCTTCTAACAATTCATTTTCATATGTGGCAGATCTTCCACCAAAAAAATTAGATAATCCTGCAGTAAAGTCTTTTATAAAGTTAATACCAGAAATAACCTCACCAAAAACAATACCTTTGTATTCAATAATTTCTTTTCCTTCAACAGAAGGTGTTGTTGTTAAAATCATATAATCGCCTCCTTACTTTTAAAATATCATATTTGTTTGGAAAAGATGTGTATTTTACAGTTAATAAGATTGCCTTTTTGATTATTTTTCGCTAAAATGGAATGGAGTTAAGGAGTGATGAAAAAATGGCATTAACAGCCGGTATTGTAGGACTTCCTAATGTAGGTAAGTCAACATTATTTAATGCAATTACAAATGCACAGGTCGAAGCTGCCAACTACCCATTTGCAACAATTGATCCAAATGTGGGAGTGGTAGAAGTCCCTGACTATCGATTAGATGAATTAACAAAGATTTTTAATCCTAAAAAAACAATTCCAACGACTTTTGAATTTACTGATATAGCAGGTCTTGTTAAAGGGGCAAGTCGTGGAGAAGGACTAGGAAACAAGTTTTTAGCAAATATTCGTGAAACAGATGCGATTTGTGAAGTTGTTCGTTGTTTTAGAGATAAAGACATTACACATGTTGATGGAGATGTTGATCCTGTAAGAGATGTTGAAACAATCAATTTAGAATTGATTTTTGCAGATTTAGAAACAGTTGAAAAACGTATTGGAAAAATTGAAAAAAAAGCAAAATCAGGTGATAAGGAAGCCAAAGCTGAAATGGATGTTTTAACGCCATTAAAAGAAACTTTAGAAGCAGGAAAACCAGCAAGAGTGATGACTTTTTCAAAAGAAGATATGGATATTGTCAAACAATACACATTATTAACAATGAAACCATTAATTTATGTGGCTAATCTTGGTGAAGAAGATTTAGAAAATCCTGAAAGTAATCCATATTATGTTGCATTAAAGGATTATGCAACCAAAGAAAATTGTGATGTTGTTCCTATCTGTGCCAAAATTGAAAGTGAACTTGTCGGACTTGATAAAGAAGAAAAACAAATGTTCTTAGATGATTTAGGTATTGATGAAAGTGGTTTAGATAAATTAATTAAAGAAGCTTATGCTTTATTAGGTTTAAATACTTTCTTTACTGTTGGAGCTGATGAAGTTAGAGCATGGACATTTAAAAAAGGAATGTTAGCTCCAGAAATGGCAGGAATTATTCATACTGATTTCCAAAAAGGATTTATTAAAGCAGAAACATATAGCTATGATGATTTAATGGAATATGGCAGTGAACATGCTTTAAGAGAAGCTGGAAAAATTCGTCAGGAAGGAAAACAATATGTAGGACATGATGGAGATATTATGTTCTTCAAATTTAATGTATAATGAACAAAATAATCAGAAGAATATTACTTTTTATATGTATTTGTGTTTTTCTATTTTCAGCTTTTCAATTAGGAAAAATCTTTTATAATTATTATACAATTGAAAAAGAAAGTGCAGAATTAGTGACTCAATATGTAGAAGAACCAGAAGAAGAAAAAGAAGATCCATTAAAACGTGTTGTTAATTTTGAAGAACTACAAAATATTAATTCTGATGTGATTGGATGGTTATATATTCCTGATACAAAAATTGATGAACCTATATTAAAAGGTGAAAACAATAATACTTATTTATATACAGATTTATATATGAAATCTAATACAGCAGGAAATGTATTTATTGATGAAATCAATTCTAGAGATTTTAGTGATGATAATACCATCATATATGGTCATAATATGAAAAATGGTTCACGTTTTCATGATTTGAGATATTTTGTTGAAAAAGATTATTTTAATGAACATCAAGATATTTATATCTATTTGCCTGATGGAAGTGTTTATGTTTACCAGGCTGTAGCTTCTACAGTTATTGCCGCAACAAGTGATCTGTATCAAAAAGGTATAGATTATGATTCTTATATGAATCAGGTTAAAAGTGAAGCTTCTGTTTATCAAAACGTAAGTGATGAACAGGTGAATATGATTATGTTAAGCACTTGTTATTCAGGGACTGAAAATAGATATGTTGTTTATGGACAGTTAAGAGAAAAAGTAAAAAGTGAATAGTTATGAAGAATTATAATCAAGACAAATGGTTATAATTCTTTTTTTATAAAAGACATCTATAAAAAGAGTCATTTTCATCACATGACAGTCATAGAAAGGGTATGCATTATTTTTGGAAAATAATGCAAAATAATAAATTGATTAAATATAAAGAAAACGTTAATAATTTCAAATAGAGTTCATATGATAGAAAGGAAAAGAGGTGTAGTATGCTTACACAATTTCATGAACAGGCACAAAAAGCAATTGTCATAGCTGAAAGTATTGCGTTTGATTTAGGACATAGTCATGTAGGAAGTGAACATCTTTTATTATCATTATTAAAGATGAAAGATATACTTATGACAAAGATGTTAAAATCTTACCATGTTGATGATGAAGTCATATATAAAGATATTGTAAGGTTGTTTGGTGAAAAGGATATTCAACCTTTTTATATGGAATATAGTGATATTGTCAAAAAGATATTAGAAGAAGCTATCAATATCACACGTGAAAGAAAAGAGTCAAAAGTCAGTTTAAATATATTGTGCTTAGCTTTACTTTCACAAAAGGAAAGTGTTGCTGTTGAATTATTAAATAAATATCATGTTTCTTTTGATCAGATTAAAGAAGAACTAAGTCAAACCAGATCATTACTCTATGAATTAGATAAAATTCATGAACTTGTTAATTTTAATGAATTAGTAAAAAAAGAAAATAGATTGATGATAGGGAGAGATCAGGAATTAGAACAACTTTTTTTAACATTATGTAAAAAAGAAAAAAATAATGTTTTATTGATTGGAAAAGCTGGTGTGGGTAAAACGGCGCTTGTTGAAAAATTAGCTTATAAAATCAATTACAAGGAAGTTCCAAAGCTATTACAAAACAAAGTTATTTATGAACTCAGTTTGTCGAGTATTGTTGCAGGGACAAAATATAGAGGAGAATTTGAAGAAAAGTTTAAGAAGATTATTGATAAAGTGATTCAAGCTAAAGATGCTATTTTATTTATTGATGAAATTCATAATTTAATTGGTGCAGGAGGAGCAGAAGGAGCTATTGATGCTTCTAATATTTTAAAGCCTTTTCTAGCTAGAAAAGATTTAACTCTGATTGGGGCAACGACTATCGAAGAATATTATAAATATTTTGAAAAAGATCAAGCTATGAACAGACGTTTTTCCATACTCAAAATAAACGAGAATACAAAAGAAGAAACAAAAGATATTCTTTTAGGTTTAAAACAACAGTATGAAAATTATCATCATATTGATATACCTGATGAACGTATTGACGAAATTATTAGTCTTTGTGATCAATATTTATTATCACGTGTTTTTCCTGATAAAGCTCTAGATGTTTTAGATTTATCATGTGTCAAAGCAACTTTCCAACAAGATCAGACTTTACAGTCACAACATATTGAAAAGGTTATTGAAGAAATTTCAGGAGCAAGTCTTCAAAATCATTCTTATCAGGATATTGAGACTTCATTAAATCATCATATTATTGGACAACAGAGAGCTATACATCAACTTATTGAATCTTTAGAGTCCTTATCACAGTTTCCCCATCCTCATAGACCAAAAGGTGTTTATCTGCTGACAGGGAGCAGTGGCATTGGAAAAACAGAAACAGCCAAATTTTTAGCAGAAACCATGCATAAACATTTTATTAAATT
This sequence comes from Clostridium sp. AUH-JLR23, assembly GCF_964238065.1. Lineage (NCBI taxonomy): Bacteria > Bacillati > Bacillota > Clostridia > Eubacteriales > Clostridiaceae > Clostridium > Clostridium sp. AUH-JLR23. The sequence goes on along the minus strand of NZ_CAXSKY010000026.1, from coordinate 14,580 downwards.
AGATATGTCTGAATATAGTGATACAACGAGTGTCAATAAGATTATTGGTTCATCGCCAGGATATGTTGGTTATGACCAGCAATCGACTTTATTTCATGATATGATTTTATATCCTGACAGTATTTTATTATTAGATGAAATAGAAAAAGCCAATCCACAAGTTATGCATTTATTTTTACAAGTCTTTGATGAAGGTGTATTAAAAGATAATCATCATCATATCATATCATTTAAAGATACCATTATTATCATGACTTCTAATGTCACAAAACAAAATCAATCTATTGTTGGTTTTAAAAAGAAACTTCCTTCATATCAACATTTAGAGTCTTATTTTTCAAAAGAATTCTTAAATCGTATTGATGAAATTATTGAATATCAAACATTACAAAAAAAACATCTACAACAAATTTTAAAAAATCAGACACCAATCCCACTTACCGAGAGTATGATGGAAGATATTTTAAAAGATTATGATGTCAATCAAGGAGCAAGAACATTATTAAAACAGATGAAAAAATATCTTGTTTCTAAAAATAGATAATGATAGATACTGAGTGCTATTGATAAAAATAGCACTTTTTTGTAGATTCTTTTATTTTGATGAATGTTTTCATTTATCATTTGATGTGGTATGGTAATGATATGGAAAAGAAAAGAGGAAGATTATGTTAGATAGAAAAGATAGTCAATCCATGCCAACACAGCAAGATATAAGTCAATATATTCATAATCCATTATGGAACTTGTTTTATCAATATATGATAGATCAATACCTTATCACACCAAAATATGAATTTAGTAAATGTAGCTGGGAGTATGGCTGGAATATCAAAATGAAAAAAAGTCAAAAAACATTATGTACGATTTATCCTAGAGAGAATTATTTTACTGTTATGGTTGTTATTGGAAAGAAAGAGAAAGACAGTTTTGAACAAATATTACCAACATTACACAATAACATACAAAATATTTATGCAAATACACAAGAGGGAAATGGACAAAAATGGTTAATGATTGATTTAGAAGATGATAATAAACAATATGAAGATATTAAAAAAATCATCAATATAAAAGTTTGTGGAAAGTAAGAGGTATAAATAAAAATGTTCATTTATGAAGAAAATACATTAAATATTGAAGATATTAAAAAGATAAGAGAAGGTGTACAATGGAGAATGTTGACTGATCATCAATTACAACAGGCTTTAGATATGACAGTTTATAGTATTGTTGTTAAAGATCATGAACATTCTATTGCAATGGGAAGATTAATAGGTGACGGCATTTATTATCTGATTTGTGATGTGGCAGTTCTCCCAGACTATCAGCATCAGGGAATAGGGACAAAAATTATTCAACGTATGATTCAATATGTCCAATCCCATTTAAAAAAAGGTGAACGCTGTTCTCTTCAATTGATTGCCGCAAAAGGAAAAGAGAGTTTTTATGAAAGTTTAGGTTTTTCATTATTGCCTAATGATTTATCAGGACATGGTATGCAGATGTTTATAAAGAAAAAATAATACATATTTAGAAATGGAAAAGAGACTATCTTTTATATAAAATGAATAGGAGGAGGGATAGTATGAATAGAACAGAAATAATGCAAAAAGCTGATGATGTGATCAAAGATCAGAAATTAAGAGAAATGTTTAAAAAATGTTTTATGTCAACTTTAGAAACAAGTTTAAAAGTTGAAGGAGATAAGACTTATATTATTACGGGAGATATTAATGCTATGTGGTTACGTGATTCAAGTTGTCAGGTGAATCATTATTTAAAATTAATGAAAGATGATCAGGATCTACAAAATAAAATCAAAGGATTAATTCGCTCACAAATAGAATATGTTTTATTGGATCCATATGCTAATGCTTTTTTAAATACGGAAGATGTTCCAAGAGAATATCATGATACAACAATTATGAAACCATATGTCTGGGAAAGAAAGTTTGAACTTGATTCATTATGTTATCCAGTCAAACTCGCTTATCAATATTACAAAGAAACAAATGATACAACTATTTTTGATAAACAGTATCTTTATTTTATTCATACGATTTTAGATGTTTTTGAAACTGAACAGTATCATAGTCAGAAATCTTCTTATACTTTTGAAAGAGATATGGCGAAAGTATGGAATTTAAGAAAAACAGAGACATTACAAAATCATGGACATGGATTTGATACAAGATATACAGGAATGGTATGGAGTGCTTTTCGACCTAGTGATGATGCCTGTGCTTTGAATTACAATATTCCAGGAAATATGTTTTGTAGTGTTATTTTATCTTATTTAGTAGAGATTGTACGTGATCTTTATCACGATGAACGTCTTGTAGAACGTATTATTGATTTGAAGTTCCAGATTGATTATGGTATTGAATTATTTGGAACATATCTTCATCCAAAATATGGCAAAATTTATGCCTATGAAACAGATGGATATGGAAATCATATTTTAATGGATGATGCTAATGTACCAAGCTTATTATCTTTACCATATTTAGAATATTGTCATGAAGATGACCCTATCTATCAAAATACAAGACGTTTTATTTTAAGTGAAGATAATCCATATTATTATGCAGGAAAAAAAGCCAAAGGCATTGGTTCTCCACATACATGGGAAAACTATATTTGGCCAATTGCATTGACAATGCAAGCTTTAACATCTACCAATCAACAAGAAATTCAAACACTTATTGATATGATTGTGAATAATACAGATGATACAGGATATTGTCATGAAAGTTTTGATGTCAGTGATGATAGTCAATACACAAGACCATGGTTTTGTTGGGCTAATTCATTGTTTGCTGAACTGATTATGAAAGTCTATTTCTAAGAGGTAACAACCTCTTATTTTTTTTGTGGAAATCTGTAAAAATATTACAGGTTTTGTAATTTCTATTTGAAAGTGCTTTCTGTATACTTATTGTTGTTGAGGAGGAAAAAATATGAAATTAATTATGTCATTTTTAGAGAAGTATCTTATGCCACTTTCTGATAAGGTCACTTCAAACAAGTTATTAAATGCGATTAAAGACGCATGTATCTTAACGAGTCCATTTACTGTTGTTGGATCTCTTGCAGGTTTAGTGAGTCAACAAGCTAATTATTGGTTTGGTGAATGGGGAATTCCTTTAGATGGAATCTTAGGAAGTATTATTAATGCTTTCGCAAATATTAATACAGTTGCTATGGGTATGACTGGTTTAGTTGTTGTATTAGCTTCATCTTACAATTATTCTAATCAGTTAAGAGCAAATAAAACAGGTGATAAATGTGTTCCATTAGTAGCTTGTATTGTTTCACTTATTGCTTATATCGCAACAATTCCAAATGCTATTGATGTTGGTGATTCAACAATTACAGCATTCCAAATTAATTTCTTCAATTATGAAGGTATGTTTACAGGGATGATTATTGGTTTAGCTTCATCATTCTTATACTATCATTTAGTTAATTCTAAATATACAATTAAATTACCAGGACAAGTTCCACCAATGGTATTAAATTCATTTTTATCAATTATTCCATTTTTTGTCATTATGGTTATTTTCTCAGTTATTAAAGAAGTTGTTGTGCTTTGCGGGTATGCTTCATTACAGGCATTAATTACTGAATTTATTATTTCACCATTAAATGGTATTGGTACAGGATTACCAGCAGTTATTTTAGTTATCATTATTATGCAATTATTATGGTTCTTTGGTGTTCACGGATTCTCAATTATGTGGGGATTAATCTCAGTTTTATGGATGCCAATTTTCTATGAACACATTCAAATGTATGTGGAAACAGGTTCATTTGATGGAATTACACAAGTTGCTCCAAATACATTATGTAATGTTTATGCCATGATTGGAGGATCTGGTTCGACATTAGCACTTGTTGTTTTATTACTTATTTTAGGTAAAAAAGGTTCTGCTGAAAGATCTATTGGTAAAGTTGCAATTATTCCAGGATTATTTGGTATCAATGAACCAGTCACTTTTGGTTTACCAATTGTATTAAACCCAATTATGTTCTTACCATTTGTTTTTGTTCCTGTTATTAATGCAATTATTGGTTATTTTGCGACTTCTTGGGGTTGGGTTAACCATTTAGTAGTCTTAAATTCAGGTGTAGAACCTATCTTTGTTAATGCATGGGTATTAGGTGCATTTACAATCAGTCCTGTTATCTTATGTGTTGTATTGTTTATTATTGATTTAATCTTATATTATCCATTTGTTAAATTACAAATTAAACAAAATAGTATTGAAGCCCAGAATGAAGGTGTTGTTCTTGAGTAATATTCATTTTATTCCTCATGTTCATTGGGATAGAGAATGGTTACGTTCAACAGATGCTTCACGTATTAAACTTTGTTATTTCTTTGATCGTTTAATTGATATGTTAGAAAACGATCCACAAATGAAATATTTTACATTCGATGGACAAACTGCTGCTTTAGAAGATTATTTAAGTATTAAACCATTTCAAAAAGAGCGTATTGCAAGATTAGTCAAAGCTCGAAAATTATTTATAGGTCCATGGTATGTGCAACCAGATATGATTATTCCATCAGGAGAAGCATTACTTAGAAATTTAATTATAGGATCTCAATATGCACAGTCATTTGGACATTGCCTCCAAGTTGGATGGGTTCCAGATGCATTTGGTCAAAATAAAATTACGCCTTATCTATTTAAACAAATTGGTATGAAAGGTGTTTATGCATGGCGTGGATTTGATTATGATTGTTTAGAAGATTCATTGTTTTTATGGGAAGGAAATGGCAATACAGTTTTACCGGCTATTCATTTTGCTTTAGGATATGGACATTATCGTGGTTTCCCAGAAGATTATGAAGATGTTAAAAAGGATATGGAAAATTTTATTCCAAAACTTAAAGAACGTTATCAGGATGGCGAAATATTATTTATGTTAGGAAGCGATTATGCTTTCCCTAGACGCCATTCTTCTCAAATGATCAATCGTTTACAAAAAGATGGATATCAATGTCAGATGACAAACCCTGAAGAATATCTTAAAAATATTTTAAAAGCTGCTAAGCAAAATCATCATGAATTAAAAGTCTATAAAGGTGAAGCAAGAAGTGCAACTTTAGGACGTATTCATGCAGGCATTACGTCTACACGTATAGATATAAAAAATGCGATGCGTTATTATGAAACAATCATGGCAAAAGTTGTAGAACCAATGGTCAGTATGACACGTTCACTTGGGGGTCACTGTGATCAGGAATTAATCAATTATTTCTGGAAGATTATCTTTAAAAATCAGTTCCATGATTCTATATATAGCTCTTCGCCAGATAGTATCAATCATACGGTAGAAAATCGTTTATTAAATTTACGACATGGTTTGAATGAACTGATTTGGATGAATTTTAGATTTTTAGCCGAAACAGTGGATTTAAGTGAATTAAATGATCAGGAAGATATTTTGGTATTATTTAATACTTTACCGTATCAAAGACAAGATTTTGCCTTTGTAAGCATGATTGTCAAAGATAAAGATTTTGTATTAAAACGTCATGATGGGACAATTGTTCCTTATCAATTCATGAATGAAACAAAAGAGACATGTCATGATATTGAATACTATAATGGTATGGAAAACTTCCATGACTCAGGAGAAGTATTAGAGGGTACGAAATTTAAAGTTCAATTCAAAATTGACACTTCATTTTTACCACCAATGGGTTATGAAATCTTAAAAGTTTGCTTCAAAGAAAAAACATCTACATCTCTACAAGGAGATGTGAGTGTGATGAATCATGGAGCACAAAATAAATATTTATCAGTAGTGATTGAAGAAGATGGCACTTTAACAGTCACAAATAAACTGACAGGTGAAACTTATCATCATCTTCATACATTACTTGAAAAAGGTGATGATGGTGATGAATATAATTATTCACCATGTATTGATGATCAAGAAATCAGAATTAATGATGTGAAACCAACTATAGAATTGGTAGAATCATCATCCATTGAAGTCAAATATCGTATCACTTTTGATACAACTGTGCCATCAAAAGTGGTGGACCATCATCGTAGTCAAGAAACAAAACCATTACGTATTATCACTGATGTTTCTTTAAAGGCTCATAGTCAGACAGTTGATTTTGAAACAACTATTGAAAATCATTCTTGTGATCATATTGTCAGAGTTGCTTTTGATGATATCTATACTTCTAAACAAAACTGTAGTCAAGATCAACTTGGAACTATTATCAGAGATAATGTGATTACAAATCAAAAAGGAATAGAAAATGGGGCAACAGAATATGTTTTACCTATCTATGCGATGCAACGCTTTGTGAAATTAAATCATCAAAATGCTATCATGTCATTATTAAGCCAAGGACCTCTTGAATATGAAGTAGAAAATGATCAAAGAATTTGTTTAACACTTTTAAGAAGCGTTGGAAAATTTGGAAAAGCTGATTTACTGATCAGACCAGGAAGATCATCGGGATATCGTATGGATACGCCATCTTCACAATTGTTGGATAAAAAAGTAACGAGTCAATACTCACTTTTCTTTGGTGAAAGTCAACAAATGTCTGATTTGGTTCGTACAGCTGAAATATTAAATACACCAGTTCAAACACGTTATCTTAATGATATTAGCCGTCAAAAAAATAAAGGATTAAAATGGCAATATGAAGATATAAAATTAGATACAAGAGTTGAACTGATGGCTTATAAGAAAGCTGAATGTGGTCAAGCGTCAGTCATCCGTATTCTTAATAATCGTGATGAAGATATTGAAAATGTTGTTTTATATGTTCCAGCAGATAAAAAATGTTATCTTGGGGATGCATTAGAAGAAAAACAAGAAGAACTTGAAAATCAAGATGGAAAAATTTATATCAAAAGCATGATGTCAAATACTTTTGTAACTGTTATAATAGAGTAGATTTTCTACTCTATTTTCATATGAAAGGATTGATTGTTTATGAGTCTCATTAAAAATTTTCAAGAATATGGAAATCATTTAACTGAACTAGAAGTGGAATGTTTTCATAAACTTTTGAGTTTTCAGGATTTACAGCCAAATTTAACAATATCTTCATTATCTGAGGCTTTAAATGTATCCACAACAACTATTTTTAGAATGGTGAAAAAATTAAATTATAAAACATTTATGGATTTTCGCTATGATCTTTTATACCATCGTAGAGATGAATATGAATATACATCTAGATGTGATAATGTTTGTGATACTATTGAAAAGGAAATCAAAGATACAATGTCTATGTTAAGACATTTAGATATTGGAAAAGCTATTGAAAGTATAGTACAGGCTAAAAATGTTCTTGTTTGTTCCTCTGGGATGAATAAATATGTTGCGAAGATATTGGCAGTAAAACTGAGTTTATTTGGAATCAGAACAATATATCCAGATGATAATTGGTTTTTATATTTAGAAGCGAATCATTTAACTTCTGAAGATTTTGTCATTGTGATTTCACGTGGTGGGGAAACAAAAGATATTATTGACGTTATGAAAACTGCTAAAATGAATGGATGTCAAATATTATTAATTTCAGAAAAAATAAATTCAACGATGTCAAAACTATCTGATTATACTGTGAATGTATCAGTATCAAAAGATGAAGGATATGATATTGATTCACGTTTACATATGCATTTGGCTATTGAATATTTACTTAGAGAATTAGTGAATCAACATTTATATAGTAAAAAATATTTATAAATAAAAAATGAGGAAAGAAAATGGTAGAAAATATAATTAAACAAATGACTTTAAAGGAAAAAGTTGGTCAATTAAACCAGCATTTATATGGTTGGCAATGTTATCAGAAGGTAGGAGACCATTATGAATTAACAGATTTATTTAAAAAACACGTTAAAGAATATGGAGGCGTTGGTGCGATTTATGGAATTATGAGAGCTGATGCCTGGTCACAGATTGATGAACATAATGGGATTACACGCCAAGAAAGTTATCAGGTTATTCAAATGATTCAGGATTATATCAAGAAACATTCGCGTTTTCAAATACCCGCCTTGATTACAGAAGAATGTGTTCATGGTCATATGGCATTACAAAGTCCTGTCTATCCTACACAATTAGCGATGGGGATGACCTGGAATCCTTTGTTGATGGAAAAAATTGCACAGAATGTCAGTCAGGAATTAGCCGCCAAAGGTGGAAATCTTGCTTTATTTACTGGTTTTGATGTATTAAGAGATCCACGTTGGGGAAGAAGTGAAGAATGTTTTAGTGAGGATGCGTATCTGACTTCACAAATGATTCAAAGTGCTGTGCAGGGATTTGAAAAAGATCAAAACGGAGTCAGCGTTGTTGTCAAACATTTATGTGCTCAAGGAGCCTGTGAAGGTGGACATAATTCGGATGCAGCTAAGATTGGTCCAAGAGAATTAAGAGATATTCATTTGCCACCAGTCAAGGCAGCAGTCAAAGCAGGTGCAAGAGCTGTTATGGCAGCTTATAATGAAATAGATGGAATTCCCTGTCATATTCACAAAAATCTTCTTCATCATATTTTAAGAAAAGAGTATGGTTTTGATGGCATTGTCATGGCTGATGGATGTGCTTTAGATAGACTGTTATTATTAAATGACAATCCTTTACAAATGGGAAGTCTGGCTTTAAAAGCAGGTGTTGACTTGAGTTTATGGGATCAGGTTTATACCAAACTTGATGAAGCTGTTAAACAAGGTTATGTCACTGAAGAAGAATTAGATATAGCGGTTGAAAGAATTTTAAGACTCAAAGAAAAGTTAGGTCTTTTTGAACCTTCACAAAATATACCATTGCCTCAATGTGATGAATTATTGTTGCAAAGTGCAAGAGAATGTCAAGTGTTATTAAAAAATGATAATCATATTTTACCATTAAAGAATACACAAAAAATTGCTGTGATTGGACCTAATGCCCATCATTATCTCCATCAATTGGGCGATTATACGGCTTATCAAAATCCGCAAGATATTGTGACTGTCTATCAGGGAATCTGTAAAAAAGCTTCACAAGTTAGCTATGCATTAGGATGTACTACAAGAAAGAAACAATTTGAAAATTTGGATGAAACATTAAAGATTGCAAAAGAGGCAGATGTTGTTGTTTTGGTTTTAGGTGGTAATAGTACGCGTTTATATCAAAACGCTTTTGAAAATAATGGCGCATTAAGAATTCAAGATGAAAATGAAATGAATTGTGGAGAAAATATTGATTTAGCAAGTCTTGAATTAGAAGGATATCAAAATCAATTATTAAAAGAGATTCATCGCGTGAATCCAAATATTGTCACAGTCTTGATTCAAGGAAGAGTTCATGTGATCAATGATGTCATGCGTTATTCTCAAGCGGTTGTGGCTAGTTTTTATCCTGGTTCAAGAGGTGGAGATGGAATCGCTGATGTGCTATTTGGAGATTACAATCCTAGTGGACATTTGAGTGTTTCTATTCCACGTCATGTAGGGGCATTACCATGTTATTATAATCATAAGCATAACGGAGCACAAAAAGATTATATAGATTTACCATCTGGTCCATTGCTTCCATTTGGTTATGGACTGAGTTATACAACATTTGAATATCAAAATATATCTTTACCTCAAAAGATTTCCATTCAGGAATTAAAAGAAAAAGGACTCACTATTACTTTAGATGTCCATAATACAGGTCAAAGAGATGGAGAAGATGTGGTTCAGATTTATATCAAGCATTTACAATCAAGCATTGTTTCTAGAGTGCTGGAATTAAAAGGATTCCATAAAGTATATGTTCCTCATCATGCTGTTCAGACAGTCAGTATCACATTGAGTTATGATGATCTGGCAATATGGAATATAGATATGGAACATATTGTAGAAACAGGACGTTTGGCTGTTTGTGTCGGTCAAGATTCACAAAATTATAAGGAATATAGTGTCTGTATTGAAGAAAGCTGCTAAGGTGGCTTTTTTTGATAAATTAGGGTAAATATGGTATGATAAATGCAGTTTATAGAGAGAAAAGAGGAAGAACAATGTATAGTGTCATTATTTTATGTGCTGGACAGGGGAAAAGAACAGGATTGAATTATAATAAAATGTTATATTCATTTCGTGGTAAGACAGTCTATGAAATGACTTTAGAAACTTTTATCAACGATACACGCTGTCAACAGATTATTGTTGTGACAAGACCTGAAGAAAGAAAAGAATTTCAACAATTATTAAGTGATGAACGCATAGAGTTTGTTGATGGGGGAAAAGAAAGACAGGATAGTGTATTTGCAGGTTTACAACATGTGACATATGAAAATGTTTTGATTCATGATGGAGCCAGACCTTATTTAAAAGAACAACAGGTTGATGATCTGTTAACATGTCTAGAAGAACATCCAGCATGTTTATTAATGGTACCTTGTAAAGATACAATTAAAAGAGTGATTGATGGTGTTGTCGAAGAAACACTTAATCGACAAGAATTGATGCAGGCACAGACACCACAGGCTTTTCATACCAAACTGATTTTAGATGCTTACACAAAAGCGATACAACAGCACTATTTGGCTACTGATGATGCTCAAATGGTAGAACATTTTACTGATGAAAAAGTTTATTTTGTTTTAGGGGATTATGAAAATAAAAAAATTACAACAAAAGAGGATTTAAAATAAAACTTCTGAATATAATCAATGGGGTGGTCTTTTGAAAAAGAAAAAACACAGTTTACTTGTTATTATAATATTATTATGTATCTGTTTGACTATTTACTTCTTTATGCCACATCCACCATGTTCATTATCTTCTTTTGACAAAAGAGCTGTCTGGTTTGCGTATGGAGATTTAGAACAGTTTTCTTATGAATCAAAGGAAAGCTTTGAAGAAGATTTTTCACAAGCTATTGAAAATATAAAAGATTATAAAATCAATACTGTTATTGTTCAGGTACGTGCTTTTAGTGATGCTTTATATGCATCAGATTTGTTTCCTCTTTCAAGAGTGATTACACATCAGGAATCATTATCATTTGATCCATTAGAAGTGATGATTGACATTGCTCATCAACAAGGTATGTCCATTGAAGCATGGATTAATCCCTATAGAGTCTCTTTAAATCAAGCAAGCTTTGAACAATTTTTAAATCATTCACCGCACCGTGACTGGTTGGAAGATGCAACTCAGACAATTGGTTATGCCACATATCAATATATTTTAAATCCTGCCAGTCAGTCAGTGAGAGATTATATTGTTGATGGAGTGAAAGAAGTTGTGGAAAACTATGATGTTGATGGTATACATTTTGATGATTATTTTTATGTATCAGGAACACATGATGGCACAACGGCCAATCAACGTATGGATTATGTTAATATGCTCATACAGGATGTTTATCAGACAATTAAAGAGACTGATGAAAATGTTGTATTTGGCATCAGTCCTCAAGGCAATTATGAAAATTGTTTAAATGATGGGGCTGATATTGATACATGGTTAGGGGAAGAAGGCTATATTGATTATTTAATGCCTCAGATATATTGGAGTGATCAGTATGGTGAAAATAAAAAGACAACAATGTTTACTGATCGATGTGAGCAGTTTGCGAAAATACCAAGACATCAAAGTGTTATATTATATGCTGGATTAGCGCTTTATCGTGCTGGCGGGGCTGTTGATGAGGATTATGGATGGCAGGAAAACTCTCGTAATATTGCTTCACAAGTTCAAATTTTATATGAAAATGGATATAAAGGTTTTAGTTTATTTCGATATGATTCATTCCTGAAAGAATCATCAATACAGGAATTAAATGAATTATTAAGGCAACATGCATAAAAAAGGATGCGACCAATCGACTTATATAGTCTATTGGATGACATCCTTTTTTGTATGGATTGTTTGTGTCAATTGATAACTTTCATCTATATATTTGAAAATATCTTCATCAGATAATGTTTCATCTAAGATGATAGAAATCCATTTCTTTTTATTCATATGATAAGCTTTATAAAAACCATTTTCTTGAAGTAATTGTAAAATATGTTCTTCTTTTAATTTTAAATTGATGATTTCTACATCCCCGTTTTCAGAAGTGATTTTATTTTTATTGATGTTCATCATTAAAGCATACCATTTTTGGTTGTTGTGATGTCTAAAAACGCCATAGTGAGGATCGCTCGTCCATGGAAAATCAGGATAATCATGATATGTTTTTATTATGTAATCAGCGATTCTATTGGCTTGAGGATATATAAAATATTGCGGTGTAGTACATTTGTCTTTGATATCATTTAAAATCTTTTCATATTCTTGACGTATTTTTGTGATAAATTCACCAGTTTGCGCTTTGATACGAAAATTGATATATTCTTCATGAAAAGCTAAATCAATCATTTTTCCATGAATATCTTCATCAGTATTGATAGTAATGACTACTTGAAAGCTATTATCTAAAATATTTTGAATATAAACATATTGATGACATTCTTTTTGAAAGCCATAGGCTATCAGTTTATTAAAATCAATTTTTGTTCTTTGAAATATATCTTGTTCTAAACTCAAGATGAATCACCTCATTATAGAGAATTTAAGAATTCTTGCCATTGGTCTTCATGATCAACAAAATATTTCGGACAGATTTTACCAGTAATATCATAATGTCTAATCACATCTTGACTTTGTAAGTGATAGGAGTCCATTAAAGCGCGCACGAGTTTTTGTAATGACTGGTAAGTTGCATCATTAAACTGTCCGCTTTCATCAGGATGGCAGCATTCAATAGAAATGGTATCTTTATTACGATTGTTAGAAGCATAAGCGACTTCATTCAAAGGAATACATTGAATGATTTCTCCTTCTAATCCAATGATAAAATGGCTAGATACAGAAGTCGTTCTGGTTATTTTCAGATTTTCAAAATAATCTCTGTTATTTTGAGCAGTGGAACCAGGATTGGCAGTATAGTGAATCACAATACCATTGACTCTTCGTAATGTTTTTCCACTACGTGAATAAGGATTGACAGTTAAAAACTGATGTTGTATAGATAAGCCATCAACCTGATATTCTTCAATATCATTATGATGACGTGAAGACAGATAAATTGTTCCTATGCCAATGATCAGTAAAATCACAAGCATATAAATCATAGGCTTTTTATTGATTCTTTTTTTCTTTGCCATAAGATCACCTCGCTTTTACATTATGTCATGATAGCATTGAAAATGTATAAATAATTTCTTAATATTTTATAAATTGATGTGGTTATCATCTATTATATCATGATTGTTGATTTGAGAATATCAAATGATTATTGTATTGTAAAAAGTATTGATTTTATGAGGTTTTTATATATGTCTGGATTGACAAAAGGGCGTATATGTGGTATATTACGTGAGCATGTAATAAATTTACTGCCTGTCTATATTTTTAATATAGACCATTAGACCATAGGAGGAGGTAAAAAGATGAATAAATACGAAATCATGTTTATTGTAAAACCTGATGTTGAAGAAGAAACAAGAAATGCATTAATCGAAAACTTCAAAAACATTTTAACAAATGGTGAAGGAACTGTAGATAATGTCAACGAATGGGGATTACGTGATTTTGCTTATGAAATTCAGGATTACAAAAAAGGATATTATGTTGTCGTAGATACAACAACTACTCCTGAAAATATTTCTGAATTTGAACGTATTTCACGTATCAATGCAAACGTTATCCGTCATATGACTCTTAGAAGATCTAAATAAGAAGGTGAATTCTGATGATTAATCGTGTTGTATTAGTTGGAAGAATGACGAGAGATCCTGAGTTAAGAAGAACAAATAGTGGTGCTGCAGTTACAAGCTTTACTTTAGCATTAAATCGTAACTATAATTCAGCAGATGGACAACAGGCTGATTATATCAATTGTGTTGTTTGGAATAAAGTTGCTGAAAATGTAGAAAGATATTGTTCAAAAGGTTCATTGGTAGGTGTCGAAGGAAGACTTCGTTCACGTAGCTATGATAATGCTCAGGGACAAAAAGTGTATGTTGTTGAAGTTGTTTGTGATAGTGTACAGTTCTTAGAAACAAGAGCTGCTAGAGAAAGAGCACAGCAACAACAACCACAAGTATCACAAGATAACTTCTATGATATGAAAACAGTAGAATTAGAAAAGGATTTTGATAATTCTTTTGATTCATTTGATATCATGGAAGATGATATTCAATTTTAAGGAGGAAAAGGTTTATGGCATTCAAAAGACAAAGACCAAGAAAAAAAGTTTGCTATTTTACAAAAAACAAGATTGATTACATCGATTACAAAGATGTTGAATTATTAAAAAGATTTGTTTCTGCTAACGGTAAAATCATTCCTAGACGTGTAACTGGAACAAGTGCTAAATATCAAAGACAATTAGCAGTTGCGATTAAACGTGCTAGACAAATGGCTTTATTACCATACGTTGGTGAATAATAAATATTAAAAAACCTTGATTTAATCAAGGTTTTTTTGCGTGTGCCACGCATGGCATAAAACTTGGTGGTGAAAGTCCACTGTGGAGGTTTCGTACTACCAACCACTA